>NZ_JBWKNI010000007.1:0-94786 GCF_059415485.1 Caulobacter sp. GW821-FHT10C03
ACCGCGCGGAGCGTCTAGGCTTCGTCGAAACGGTAACAACACAAAGCACCTCCGGGCGTCGCCCGGGCGCTCCGCTCTCCTTCGACAACTCAGCGTCTTGGCGCGTGAGATCGAGAAGCCATGCGCCCAAGGAACCTCCCCCTGTGGGGGAGGCGGCCGAAGGCCGGTGGGGGGCCGTTTTCAGCTTTCGAGGCGTCGGCCATTCCCGCACCAACACCCCCCTCCGATCGCTGCGCGATCGCCTCCCCCACAGGGGGAGGTTCCTCGCGGCCCGCCACCTTCTCCCGCAAGGGGAGAAGGATCAAATCGGACCCAGGTTCACGCTCACGGCCTTGGTCTTCAGGTACGAGTCGATGCCCTCGCGCCCGAACTCGCGGCCCCAGCCGGACTGGCGGTTGCCGCCGAACGGGGTCTCGGGGCTCAGGGCGGCGTGGATGTTGACGCCGACCTGGCCGCTGTCGATGGCGCGGGCCATGCGGTGGGCGCGGGAAAGGTCCTTGGTCCAGACCGAGCCCGACAGGCCGTAGGTCGTCTGGTTGATCGCCGACAGGAGCGCCTCGTCATCGTCGCCGAACGCCTGCACGCCCAGCACCGGGCCGAACACCTCTTCCCGCGCCAGGCGCATGTCGGGGCTGACGTCGGCATAGATGGTCGGGGCGACGTAGTGGCCGGGGCCGTCCGGCACGCCGCCGGCATAGGTCAGGCGCGCGCCCTGCGCGGCGGCGGCCTCGACATGCTCCAGCACCCGGCCCTTCTGCCGGGCCGAGACCAACGGACCGATCATCGTCGTCGGATCCAGGCCCTGCCCCACCTTCAGATAGGCCGCCGTCTGGGCCAGGCCCTCCAGCACCGGCTCCAGCACCTTCTCGTGCACGAACAGGCGCGTGCCGGCCATGCAGTTCTGGCCCGACAGGAAGAAGCAGGCCAGGGCCGCCGACGGGATGGCGTCGGCGAGATCCGCGTCGGGGAAGATCACGAACGGCGACTTGCCGCCCAGCTCCAGCGAAACCCGCTTCAGGTCATGGCTGACCGCGCGGACGATCTCCTTGCCCACGGCCGTCGAGCCCGTGAAGGTGATCTTGTCGACGCCGGGGTGCGAAACCAGGGCCGCGCCGATCTCGTGGCCCAGGCCGTGAATCAGATTGAACACGCCGGGCGGGCCGCCGGCCTCCAGCCACAACCGGGCCACCAGGATCGAGGTCAGCGGCGTCAGCTCGGCGCTCTTCAAGACGAGCGTGCAGCCCGAAGCCAGGGCCGGCGCCAGCTTCAGGATGATCATCGACACCGGCACGTTCCAGGGCACGATCGCCCCGACCACGCCGACCGGCTCGCGCACCGTATAGACGAGGAGATCGAGCGCCTCGCGGCCGTTGGCCCGGGCCGGGATGGTCGAGCCCTCCAGCTTGGTGGCCAGGCCCGCGTAATAGCGCACATAGTCGGCGCAGAAGCCCTTGATGGTCGCGCCCGACAGGGCGATCGGCATGCCGTTCTCGAGCACCTCGATCTCGGCCAGCTTGTCGGCGTCGCGCTCCAGCAGGTCGGCGAAGCGCAGCATGATCCGGGCGCGGTCGGCGCCGGACGTGCGGCTCCAGCCCTTGAAGGCCTTGCGGGCGGCGGCGACGGCAAGGTCGAGATCCTCGGCCGAGGTCGCGCGCACCTTGGCGATCGTCTGCTCCGTCGCCGGGTTCTCGACCTCGATCAGGGTCTCGCCGCGCCCTTCGACGAAGGCCTCGCCAATCAGCTGGCCATGGGTCTGCGCGAGGAAGGCGAGAGCCTCCTGCGAAGGGCCGAAGATCGCTGCGTCGCTGGCGTCCGCCATGGGAAACTCCGTCGATATGAACTGGGATCTGTTTTGAAGCGCGGGCGGCCTGGCCGCCGCTTTCCCGCGCGCCCTCCCCGCCTGTCGATCAAGCCGCGCGAAGCGATGGCGCGCCGCGCGCGAGCCGTCGGATGCTCCAATGGGGCTATTGGGGGATTTGAAGCGTGAGCGAGGTTCGGGACGAATTCCGCAAGGGCTGGCGCGTGGTGCTGGCCGCCGGGATCGGGGTCGGCTGCGGCATCAGCCTGCAGCAATATGTCGGCTCCCTCTTCGTGAAGGCGCTTCAGACCGATCTGGGCTGGAGCCGGGGCAAGATCGCCCAGGCCCAGGGCGCGGCGCTCGCCGCCCTGTTCGTCGCCCCCGTGCTCGGCTGGCTGATCGACAAGGTCGGGGTGCGGCCGGTGGCGATGGTCTCCATCGTCCTGCTGGCAGCCGTCTATCTGGGCCTGGCCGCCATGCCGCCGTCGCTGGGCGCCTTCTACGGCCTCTTCGCCCTTCTGGTGATCCTGGGCTGCGGCACCGGCCCGATCGGCTACACCCGCGCGGTCAACACCTGGTTCGAAAAGGGCCGCGGCCTGTCGCTGGGCCTGACCCTGACCGGCGTCTCGCTGGTCGCGGCGCTGAGCGCGCCGCTGCTCAGCTTCGTCATCGCCCATCACGGCTGGCGCGGCGGCTATGCGACGCTCGCGGGACTGTCGCTGTTCGTCGCCCTGCCCACCGTCTTCTTCGCGCTCTGGGAGCGTCCGCGTTGGCTGGCCAAGCACGGCGCCGCCGCGACCGAGATCGATGCAGCCAAGCGCGTCTCCCAGGTCGGCCTGACCGCCGGCCAGGCCCTGAAGACCGGCCGCTTCTGGATCCTGTCGCTGGCCATCCTGCTGGCCACGGCCGGCCTGACCGGCGTGATCAGCCAACTTCAGCCCATCCTCACCGACCAGGGCCTCGACGCCCGCGTCGCCGGCTGGCTGGTGGCCCTGCTGGCCGTCTCGGTGGCGCTGGGGCGCATCGTCGTCGGCTGGGCGGTGGACCGCTTCTGGGCCCCGATCCCCGCCGCCATCGCCCTCGTCCTGCCGGCCCTGGGCGTGGGCCTGCTGGCCATCGGCCACGGCCAATGGCCGCTGGCCGTGCTGGCGGTGCTGCTGATCGGCGCGGCGCAGGGCGGCGAAGTCGACGTCGCCGCCTTCTTCGTCGCCCGCTATTTCGGCATGCGCTCGTACGGCGCGGTCTACGCCCTGATCGGCATCGCCATCTCGCTGGGCGTGCCGATCGGCGCGATCGGGATCGGCGCCCTCTACGACCACGACGGCGGCTACGGCCGCGCCCTGGCGATCGCGGCCGCCGGCTTTGTCGCCAGCGGCGCGCTGATCCTCCTGATGGGACGCTATCCGCAATGGACCACGCCCGAGAAGACCGCCTGAGGCGCTCGCCCGCGCCATCAGGCGGCGCGGGACAGCGGCTCCGACAGGTCGCGGCTGATGGCGGCCGCGGCCGACTTCAGCTTGTCGCCGTACTGCTTGACGGCGTCCGGCATCTTCATCGACGAGCTGAAGAACACCAGCACCAGCGCCCCGCAGACGCCCTCGCTGTTGAAGATCGGCGCGCCGATCGACGAGGTCTTGCCCGGAGTGGCGGTATAGGGATTGCGCCCCTTGGTCGCCCAGCCGGCCTCGATGATGTCGGAGAACATGCCGCCGGACTCCGCGTACTGCAGCGTCAGCGGATCGACCTGGCCTTCGCCGCGCCGATACGCCTCCAGCACCGCCGCCTGTTCGTCGGGGCTGGCGAAGGCGAGATACGCCTTGCCCGCCGCGCTCTCCAGGATCGGCAGGGTGTAGCCGGGGTAATAGTTGTTCAGCGTCAGCGACGTCATCGTGTGGGTCGAGTCGCGGATCATCATCTGCTGGCCGACCCGGGTGGCGATCGACACCGGCCAGGTCACCTTGGCCGTCAGGTCGACGATGTGCGGGCGGGCGCAGGCGACCAGGCGATCGCTCTCCTGGAACCCGTGCGACAGCGACTGCACCAGCATGGTCGGTCGATAGCGCTTCCGGGCCGGCTCCCGCTCGATCAGCTTCTCGTGCAGCAGGGTCTGCACGATGCGGCAGGCCGTCGGATAGGGCACGCCCGAGGTCTGGGCGATCTCCATCATCGACAGCGAACCACGGCGGTTGATCGCCTGCAGCACCGAGATGCAGCGGCTGATGGCCCTGATCGGCACACCTTTTTCCATAGAAACGCCTCCTCCAGATTCACGCGAACTCCAGACCGTGGCGGCGAGGGTCTGGCGGAAACCACGTCCCGACTATCCGTTCGCCGGATAGCGCAACGAAGCCCCGCCACGGTCGGAGTCGTCTTTTGTGCGTCGCCTGCTCTTTCGCAGGGCGGATATTTGACCACGCGGTCAACGAAGTGGCAATTCGTGGAATTACGGTCAGGCTCACATAACGTCGGAGCCCGAGATGACCGCTGAAACTTCCGTAACGTCAGCCGACGAGGCTTTGTATCTTCAGCGCTTTCAGGCCGCCGCCAACGCTCCGCAGGAGACCTACGACACACTGGAGCCCGTGCCCGGCGCGGCTGGGCGCACGCTGATTCCGGCCGCCGCGACGGCCACGATCGACGCCGCGGCGCTCGATGCGGCCGAGGCCTACGCCAAGGACAGCAACGCCAAGGCCTTCATGGTCTGGCGCGACGGCGTGCTGGAACGCGAGACCTATTTCGCCGGCGCGGCCCGCCCGTCGCTGCTGGCGTCCAAGTCGCTGGCCAAGCCCCTGACCGCCGCCGCCATCGGCCGCGCCCTGGCGCTGGGCGTCATCGAGTCGCTGGACCAGTCGGTCGCCGACTTCATCACCGAGTGGAAGGGCACGCCCAAGGCCGACATCCTGGTGCGCCACACGCTCGACATGCGCACCGGCCTGCTGCCCCAGGGCTTCAGCACCGATCCGTCCAACGTGCTGAACCGCGCCTATCTGCACCCGCGCCACGACGACGTGCTGATCAACGACTACCCGCTCGTCCATACGCCGGGCAGCCGGTACGACTACGCCAACGCCACTTCGGAGCTGGTGGCCCTGGTCATCGAGCGCGCCACCGGCCGCCGCTACGCCGAGTTCATCTCCGAAGAGGTGCTCAAGCCCATCGACGCGCCGGGAGGCCAGATCTGGGTCGACCGTCCGGGCGGCCTGGCCCATTCGGGCTGCTGCATCCTGCTGCCGGCCGAAAGCTGGCTGCGCCTGGCGATCCTGCTGCTCGACGACGGGGTCCACGCCGGAACCCGCCTGCTGCCCGAGGGCTATGTGGGCGAGATGCGCACCCCGACCGAGCAGAACCCGCACTATGGCCTCGGCGTCTATATCGGCGCGCCCTATCTGGAGCGCCGCGGCTGGGCCGCGCCGGACCTGCCCTGGCCCAAGATCCTGCACAGCGAGCCCTACGCCGCCGAGGACCTCTATCTCTTCTGCGGCAACTCGAACCAGGTGGTCTACATCGTGCCGTCCAAGCGCCTGATCGTGCTGCGGGTCGGCGATAGCCCGCCCAAGACGCCCGAGTGGGATAACAGCGTGCTGCCGAACCTGATCCTACGCGGGCTCTAGACTTTGCGGCGGAGGGCGACGCGGGCGATGAGCTTGCGGACCTCGCCCTCCTCCACCCCGTCCCGACGCATCAGCAGACGGACGATCGGCTCCGAAAGGAGCTCATCGAGTGAAGGCGGCGGGTCTTCCAGACCCCGGTCGTCGCGCATCGGGCGCTCCTCTCCGGTCGGGGGCGCCCTCCTCGCATTATTGCGAGTGAATCGCAACTACTATCCTGAAGCGTCACGCATGTCGTGGCGACCGGCCGACCGACTTGCTATCTGCCTCGTCAAAGCATCGAGAGGCCCGCATGACCGACTTCCCCGTCACCATCTTCCACAATCCCAAGTGCGGAACCTCGCGCAACACCCTGGCGACCATCGAGGCCGCCGGCTACGCGCCGACCGTGGTCGAATATCTGAAGGCCGGCTGGGCGCTCGAACAGCTGAAGGACCTCGCCGTCCGCACCGGCCTCGGCGCCCGCGGCCTGCTGCGCGTCAAGGGCACGCCGGCCGAGGAACTGGGCCTCACCGATCCGGCGACGTCCGACGACACGATCCTGGCGGCCATGGTCGAGCACCCGATCCTGGTCGAGCGCCCGATCGTCGTCACGCCCAAGGGCGCGGTGCTGGCCCGCCCGAAGGAGAAGGTGCTCGACATCCTCGATCGCCACCCGCCGGCCGACGCATCCTGATCCGTGATCGGACGTTTTCCTGGACGGTGTCGCAAATCTGTCGTCGAACTGTGACAAATAGCCGGCCTCGCCGCCGCTAGTCTGCGCGCGGCGAGGTTGAAGGATCGCTCCCCCAGATCCTTCAACGCGTCCAATGATTCCCGTGGCCCCAAGCCGACCATCAGGATGTCGTCCATGAAAGCCTTCCTCGGAGCCGCCGCCGCGCTCGGCCTGCTGGCCCTGGCGCCCAGCGCCCACGCCGCCCGTGACTACGTCTGGGCCGCCGGCTCTTCGACCGTCTTCCCGTTCAGCACCCGCGTCGCCGAAAACTTCGCCAAGAAGACCGGCAAGAAGTCGCCCAAGGTCGAGAGCCTCGGCACCGGCGGCGGCATCAAGATGTTCTGCGGCGGCATGGGCGAGGGCTTCCCCGACATCGCCAACGCCTCGCGTCCGATGAAGAAGTCCGAGTTCGAGGCCTGCAAGGCCAAGGGCGTCAAGGACATCGTCGAGATCAAGATCGGCTTCGACGGCATCGTCATCGCGATGGACAAGAAGTCGCCCGACTACAACTTCAAGCTCGAGCACCTGTATCTGGGCCTGGCCCAGAACGCGCTCCGCGGCGGCCAGTTCGTGGCCAACCCCTACAAGACCTGGAAGGATGTGGGCGCCGGCCTGCCGGCCAACCGCATCCTGGTCTACGGCCCGCCGCCCACCTCGGGCACCCGCGACGCCTGGGTCGAGCTGGCCATCGAGAACGGCGCCAAGAAGTTCCCGACCGCCAAGTCGCTGCACGACAGCGACGAGAAGGCCTTCAAGGCCAAGATCGACCCGCTGCGCAAGGACGGCGGCTGGATCGACGCCGGCGAGAACGACAACGCCATCGTCGGCACCCTGACCAAGACCCCGGGCGCCCTGGGCGTGTTCGGCTTCTCGTTCCTCGAAGAGAACGCCAACGTCATCAAGGGCGCGGCGGTCAACGGCGTGAAGCCGACCCCGCAGGCGATCGCCAACGGCAGCTACCCGCTGTCGCGCTCGCTCTACATCTACGTCAAGAAGGGCCAGGTCGGCGTGACACCGGGCCTGAAGGAATACCTGGCCGAGTTCGTCTCCGACGCCGCCACCGGCCGGGGCGGCTACCTGCAGGGCCGCGGCCTGATCCCGCTGCCGCCCGCCCAGCATGAAGCCAACAAGGCCACGGCCAGCAAGCTGCCAAACATGGCTCCGCCCAAGAGCTGATCGCGCTGCGCATCACTTGAACGGCGCCCCGTCCGGACCATCCGGGCGGGGCGTTTTTATTTAACCAAACGCTGCGGCCAAAGCGCCGCAGTGGGGGCTAATTATCCGCCGGCTCTTGCCTTTCGAGGCAGATTGGCGTCTTAACGCGCCTTTCCAAACTTCCTCGGTCGCCCGAGCGCCTCGTTTTGGCGACCGGAGGAGTTTATTTTCATGACAAGTGACCAATCAGACGGGTCCGGGACATCGGGGTCGTAATTTGGTCGTGGCGCAGGCCGCGGGCGTTTTTGTGTGCCGCCGCCTGCAGAATCGAACTGGACCGACATGCCCTTCCCCGCCTCTCACCCCGCTCTTGAGCGGGCTCTCGCCGCTCAAGGTTACGCTGAGCCCACGCCCGTCCAGGCCGCCGTGCTGGAAGCCGACGCCGAAGGCCGCGACCTGCTGGTCAGCGCCCAGACCGGCTCGGGCAAGACCGTGGCCTTCGGCCTGGCCGCCGCCCCGACCCTGCTGGGCGACGCCGAGCGCCTGCCCAAGGCCGGCCTGCCGATGGCCCTGGTCATCGCCCCGACCCGCGAACTGGCCATGCAGGTCAATCGCGAACTGGAGTGGCTCTACGCCCAGGCCGGCGCCACCGTCGTCAACTGCGTCGGCGGCATGGACGCCCGTCGCGAGCAGCGCGCCCTGAACTTCGGCGCCCACATCGTCGTCGGCACCCCGGGCCGCCTGCGCGACCACATCGAGCGCGGCCACCTGGATCTGTCCGAGCTGAAGGTCGCCGTCCTCGACGAGGCCGACGAGATGCTCGACATGGGCTTCCGCGAAGACCTCGAGTTCATTCTCGACGCCGCCCCGGCCGAACGCCGCACCCTGCTGTTCTCGGCCACCCTGGCGCGCGACATCATCGCCCTGGCCAAGAACTACCAGACCGACGCCCTGCGCATCGACACCATCGACCGCAACGAGCCGCACCGCGACATCGAGTACCGCGCCGTGCGCGTGGCGCCGAACGAGACCGAGCACGCCGTCGTCAACCTGCTGCGCTATTTCGAAAGCCCCGGCGCCCTGGTGTTCGCCAACACCCGCGAAAGCGTCCGTTCGCTGCACAGCAAGCTGCGCGAGCGTGGTTTCGACGTCGTCGGCCTGTCGGGCGAACTGAGCCAGCGCGAACGCGCCGACGCCCTGCAGGCCCTGCGCGACGGCCACGCCCGCGTCTGCGTCGCCACCGACGTCGCCGCCCGCGGCCTCGACCTGCCCGACCTGGGCCTCGTCATCCACGCCGAACTGCCGGTCAACAAGGCTACCCTGCTGCACCGTTCGGGCCGCACCGGCCGGGCCGGCAAGAAGGGCGTCTCGGCGCTCGTCGTGCCCTACACCCGCCGTCGCAAGGCCGAACAGCTGCTGTTCGCGGCCGGCGTCGAAGGCGTCTGGGGCGGCGCCCCGAGCGCCGACGAGATCCGCGCCAAGGACACCGAGCGCCTGCTCGACGACCCGATCTTCGCCGAGGCCTCGAACGAGGAAGACCTGGCCCTGGCCGAGGCCATGCTGGCCAAGCGCACCCCGACCGAGATCGCCGCGGCCCTGATCCGCACCCGCCGCGCCAAGCTGCCGGCCCCGGAAGAAATCTACGACGACCCGCGCCACGGCGCCGATCCGGGTCCGCGTTCGCGCGAACCCCGCGGCGACCGCGACTTCGCCCCGCGTGATTTCGGCGACCGTCCCGAGCGCGAACCGCGCACCAGCATGGACGGCTCGGAGTGGTTCCGCATCAGCGTCGGCCGTCGCGGCAACGCCGATCCCAAGTGGCTGATCCCGCTGATCTGCCGCCAGGGCCACATCACCAAGAAGGACATCGGCTCGATCCGGATCTTCGACTACGACACCAAGTTCGAGATCTCGGCCGAGGCGGCGGTGAAGTTCGGCGCGGCGGTCCAGTCGACCGTTCGCGAAGACGTCTCGATCACCCCGACCGCCGCGCCTGCTCCGCGCGGCCCGCGTCGCGAGTTCGACGGCGACGCTCCGCGCGCCCCGCGTCCGCCGCGCAACTACGATGACGCGCCGCGCGGCCCCCGCGCCAACGCCCCGGGTTCGCGCGACCACACCCCGCGTCCGGGCGGCTACGACCGCGACGGCGTAAGCGGCGCCAAGCCGTATGGCCGCGGCGAAGAGCCCAAGGGCGAATACAAGCCGCGTCCGCCCCGGGACGACAAGCCCCGCGACTTCAAGCCGCGCGATCGCGACGCCGCTCCGCGTCCCTATTCGCCGACCGAAAGCGACGGCGCGCCGAAGCGGGCCTACAAGCCCCGCGCCGAGGGCCGTGACAACGCCGACGGCCCGCGCGAATACAAGCCCCGCGCGCCCAAGGCGTTCGGCGACGCTCCGGCCAAGCCCTACAAGGCCAAGCCGGCCTTCGGCGACAAGCCGGCGTTCAAGGGTCCCAAGCCCTTCAAGGGCAAGAGCGACTTCGCCGGCAAGCCCAAGCCGTTCAAGAAGAAATAGTCCGCCTTCGAAAGCCCCTCAGTCGCCCAGCGACTGAGGGGCTTTTCTTAGGCCGCCTGCCCCGCGCACCACCCCGACGCCCAGGCCCACTGGAAGTTATACCCGCCCAGCCACCCGGTGACGTCGACGACCTCGCCGATGAAGTAGAGCCCCGGCACGGCCTTGGCCGCCATGCTGCGCGAATCCAGGCTGTCGGTGTCGACACCGCCCAGCGTCACTTCAGCCGTGCGATAGCCTTCCGAGCCCACCGGCTTGAAGGTCCAGGCGCTCACGACCCCGGCGACGCGGGCCAGCACCTTGTCCGAACAGTCGGCGATGTTGCCGGTCACGCCCTCGTCCTCGACGATCTTCTGGGCCAGGCGCTTGGGCACGATCTCGCCCAGCACCGTATGCAGCGCCCGGCGGCCGTTGATCGAGCGTTCGGCTTTCAAGGTCGAAAAGACGTCTGTCCCCGGCGCCATGTCGACGACGATCTCGCCGCCTTCGCGCCAGTAGGACGAGATCTGCAGGATCGACGGCCCCGACAGGCCCCGGTGCGTGAACAGCATGCCTTCCCGGAACTTGGTCTTGCCGCTCTTGACCACGGCGTCGACCGAGACGCCTGACAGCGGCGAAAGGCGCTCCAGCGTGCGGGCCTCGAAGGTCAGCGGCACCAGGGCCGGACGGGTCTCGACGATGGCCAGGCCGAACTGGCGGGCGATCTCGTAGCCCAGACCCGTCGCGCCCATCTTAGGGATCGACTTGCCGCCGGTGGCGACCACCACCGAGGCGCAGGCGACGGGTCCGCTCGACAGGGTGACGACGAAGCCCTCGCCGTCCTTGGCCACGCCCTCGACGCTCGTCTCCAGCCGCAGCACGACGCCGGCCTGCTCCATCTCGTCCAGCAGCATGGCGATGATGTCCTTGGCGGAGTCGTCGCAGAACAGCTGGCCCAGGGTCTTTTCGTGGAAATCGATCCCGTGCTTGCGGACCAGCGCGATGAAGTCGGTAGGCCGATAACGACGCAGGGCCGAGACGCAGAACTTCGGATTGGCCGACAGGAAGTTGGCCGGCGTCGCGCCCATGTTGGTGAAGTTGCAGCGGCCACCGCCGCTGATGCGGATCTTCTCGCCCGGCGCCTTGGCGTGGTCGACGATCAGCACCGAGCGCCCGCGCTTGCCGGCCTCGATGGCGCACATCATGCCGGCCGCGCCGGCTCCCAGCACCACGACGTCGAACTGTTCCAAGATCCGGCCCTTCCAAGTGAGCGCGCCAAGGACGGGCGCGCGGAGGAAAAGTCAATGCGAACCGAACGTTGACGCCCCGCTTCGCCGGAGCGATCCTTCATTCATGGCCGACGGCGCTGACATCCATCTCGATCCCGAACGCGCCGAGCGCCTTCGCCTCGCCGCCGAAGCGGCCGGCGTGACGCCCGAAGCCTTCGTCCTCAACGCTATCGATGATGACTGGGTCGAAGCCATTGAGTCCCTCGAAGAATATGAGCGTACCGGCGTTTCCTACTCCGTCGAGGAAGTCATGGCAGAGCTCCGTGCAAACGTTGAAGCTCGTTTAGCCGCCCGCGAACGCTGACCCTTACCCCGCCATGCGGTAGCCGCGCGCCTGCCCCGCACCGGACACCCGGAAGCGTTCCGTCATCTCGACCAGCCCGGCGATCTCGCTCTTCAGGGCGTGGGCGACGGCGTTGGCTTCCTCGACCATGGCGGCGTTCTGCTGCACGCCCTGGTCCATCTGGTTCACCGCCGCATTGACCTCGTTGAGGCCGGTGGCCTGCTCGCCGGCCGAGGCGGCCAGTTCGCGGACCAGGGCGTCGATCTCGCCGACCTTGCAGACGATGCCCTCCAGCGCCTCGCCGGTCTGGCCGACCAGCTTGACGCCCTCGTCGACCTGGCGGGCCGAGGTCGAGATCAGGGTCTTGATCTCCTTGGCGGCGTCGGCCGAGCGCTGGGCGAGCGCCCGGACCTCCTGGGCGACGACAGCGAAGCCGCGCCCCGCCTCGCCCGCCCGGGCGGCTTCCACGCCGGCGTTGAGAGCCAGGAGATTGGTCTGGAAGGCGATCTCGTCGATGACACCGATGATCTGGCCGATCTGGCGCGAGGAGGTCTCGATACCGGTCATGGCCTCGACGGCGCCACGCACCACCTGCCCCGAGCGCTCGGCCTCGCCCCGGGCCGAGCCGACCACCCGAGCGGCCTCGCCCGCGCCCTGCGAGGCGCGGCGGACGGTGGCGGTGATCTCGTCGAGAGCGGCGGCGGTCTCTTCCAGGCTGGCGGCCTGCTGCTCGCTGCGGCGGGCGGTGTGGTCGGCGGCGGCGGCGATCTCGTCGGAACCCCGGCCGATGCCGTCGACGGCCGACAGGATCTGGCTCATGGCCTCGTCGAGATGGCCCATGGCGGCGTTGAAGTCGTCGCGCAACTGGCGATAGCCGTCGGGGAAGGCCTCGGCGACGCGCACGGTCAGATCGCCGCGAGACAGGCGCGACAGGCCCTGCGCGATCCGCTCCATGACGAAGGCCTGCTCGCTGGCGGCCGCTTCACGGGCCTGCTCATTGCGGCCGCGTTCCTCGTCGCCGGCGGCGCGGGTGCGGGCCTGATCGGCCTGGGCGCTCTTGAGGGCCAGGGCGTTGTCCTTGAACACCTGGACGGTGCGGGCCATCTGCCCGACCTCGTCGCGACGGCCGGCGCCGGCCACGGCGACCTCCAGCCGGCCTTCGGCAAGATCGCTCATGGCGCGCGACAGGCCGGCCACCGGCCGCGAGATCTTCACCGCCCCGATCCACAGGGCGAAGGCGACGCCGCCGAGCGCCGCGGCGACGCCGAACAGCAGGGTCAGCAGCACGCCGCGCTCGGCCTTGGACCGAGCGGCGGCGACCATGGCGTCGGTCTGCTCGTGATAGCCGTCGCCCCAGGCCTTCACATCCTTGGCCAGGCCATCGATGGCAGGATCCATCGCCGCCAGATGCGACATGGCACCGGTGTCATCATTGGACAAACCTTTGTCGGCCGCGGCCCGCGCATCCCCGTACAGGGCGTCGATGCGGGCGGCGAAGCCTTCGGTCTTCCCGGCGACGGCGGGGTCGAAGGCGGTCATCTTGGCCAGGCTGTCCTTGCCCTCGCCATAGACCTTGTCGAGTTCCTTGGAGGCGGCCTGGGCCTGCTGGGAGCCGCCGTCATAGGTGACGGTGCGGTGGGCGGCGTGGCCCATCATGGCCAGGCGGCGGCTGAAGCGCGCCGACTGCACCTCGGCAGGAGCGCGGTGCTCGACCAGGCGGCTAGTGGCCGCGTCCAGGCTCTTCTGCTGCCAGACGCCCAGGCCCGTGCAGGCCAGCACCGCCGCGCCCAGCACGACGGCCGGCAGGGCGACCTTCGAGGCGATCTTGAGATCGTCGAGCTTCATGTCTGTTTCCCCCCGGATGTTGTCTAAGTCCGCGCCGGATTCACGGTTGCCGAACCCAGTTTTTCGACTGCGGCGTAAAAACCCCGTTAAGTCGCTTGACCCCCGCGCTGATGGCTGTAGGACGCACGGCCCCTCCCCGGCCCGAGCTTTCCCATGACGTCCGCCGTCCAGCCGACGATCGGCATCGATTTCGGCACCACCAACACCGTCGTCGCCATCGCCGATGGCGGCGGTCCCGCGCGCCTGGTGCGCTTTCCCGTCGGCGAGAAGGACATCTTCGCCTTCCGCTCGGCGCTGAGCTTCCACTCGGTCGCCGGCCCCGACGGCCGGCCGACCGAGCGCGTCATCGAGGCCGGCCCCTGGGCCATCGAGGCCTATGTCGAGGACCCGCTGGAGACGCGCTTCGTCCAGTCGTTCAAGACTTTCGCGGCGAGCGCGGCCTTCACCGAGACCAAGATCCTCGACCGGCGCTACCTGTTCGAGGACCTGCTGGCCGCGTTCCTGTTCAAGCTGCGCGACCACGCCGGCGGCCAGATGAGCGACCTGCCGCCTCGCGTGATCGTCGGCCGACCGGTGACCTTCGCCGGCGGCAATCCCGACGAGGCCCTGGCCCTGCGCCGCTACGAGGCGGCGTTCGAGCGACTGGGCTTTTCCGACATCCGCTACGCCCACGAGCCGGTCGGGGCGGCCTTCTTCTTCGCCCGCCAGCTGAAGGAGGACGCCACGGTGCTGGTGGCCGACTTCGGCGGCGGCACCAGCGACTTCTCGATCGTGCGGTTCGAGCGCCATGAGGGCCAGCTGCGGTCGGTGCCGCTGGCCCGCTCGGGCGTCGGCGTGGCCGGCGACGCCTTCGACTACCGGATCATCGACAACGTGGTGTCGCCCGAGCTTGGCAAGGGCAGCCTCTACAAGGCGATGTCGAGCCGCCTGCCGATCCCGCAGCGCTACTACACCGCCTTTGCCCGCTGGGACCAGCTGGCCATGCTGCGGGCCTCCAAGGACATGCGCGACATCCGCGCCCTGGAGCGCACGGCGGTCGAGCCGGAGAAGATCAGCCGGCTGATCGAGGTGCTGGACGACAACCACGGCTACGCCCTCTACCGCTCGGTCTCGGGCCTGAAGGAGGCGCTGTCGAGCCAGGAGCGCGCGCTGTTCTCGTTCAAGGCCGGCTCGGTGGAGATCGAGCGCGAGGTGGCGCGGTCCGAGTTCGAGGCCTGGATCGCCCCGGAGCTGAAGGCCATCGAGACGGCCGTGGACCAGGCGCTGGAGCGCTCGGGCCTGGCGGCCGACGGCGTGGACCGCGTGTTCCTGACCGGCGGCTCGTCGTTCGTGCCCGCGGTGCGCGAGATCTTCCTGCGCAGGTTCGGGGCCGAACGCATCGAGAGCGGCGGCGAGTTCGAGTCGATCGCCTCGGGCCTGGCGCTGATCGGGCATGAGGCGGATCTGGATCTCTGGAGCGAACGCGTCGGCTGATCCTTCTCCCCTTGCGGGAGAAGGTGGCGGCCGAAGGCCGTCGGATGAGGGGTCTCTCAGACATCCGACATCGCGCCCGGCCTGACCGCCGCACGCGGCTTTCAGTTCTGAGAGACCCCTCACCCGACCTCGCTCCGCGAGGCCACCCTCTCCCGCAAGGGGAGAGGGATAAGGCGCCAGCGCTTCACGGGGATCGTACGGGGAGAGGGATTTAGCGTTGGGCCTGCACCACCTTCACCGCCGGCGCGTTTTCCCAGCCGCCGCCGAGCGCCAGGAACAGGTTGACCTGGTCGGCGGCCACGGCGGCGTCGGAGGCCGCCAGGGCGGCTTCGGCGCCGGCCAGGGTGCGTTGGGCGTCGAGGCCCTGCAGGTAGGGCGTGCGGCCGGCCTTGTAGAGGGTGGCGGCCTGGCGTTCGGCCTTGTCGGCCTCGTCGCGGGCGGCGCGCAGGGCGGCGTTGCGGTCGAGTTCGTGGGCGTAGGCGGTCAGGCTGGTCTCGGTCTCGCGCAGGGCGTTCAGCACCACGCCGTCGAACTTCGCCAGGGCCCCGTCGGCGCCGGCCTCGGCCCCACGGATGCGGGCGCGCTCGCCCTCGCCCGGCAGGGTCCAGGAGACCAGGCCCGACAGGCTCCAGCGGTTGGCGGCGGGCTGGCCGAGATCGGCGAGCAGGCCGGTCGTGCCCGCGCCCAGGCCAAAGCTGATGTTCGGATAGAGCGCGCCGCGGGCGACGCCGATGCGGGCGGTAGCGCCGGCCAGGGTGCGCTCGGCCTGGCGGACGTCCGGACGGCGCTTGAGCAACGCCGCGCCGTCGCCGACCGGCAGGGGCTGCGACAGCTTCGGCGGCGACGCACAAGCCTCGACGGCTTTCGGAAACTCGACGGGCGGCTTGCCGGTCAGGACGGCCAGCTTGTAGAGCGCGGCCTTGCGGCGGGCCTCGAAGGTCGGGATCGCGGCGCGCTGCAGCTCGACCTGGGCGCGGGCCCGGGTGGCGTCCAGCGCCGTGCCGCGGCCGGCGGCGATCAGCCGATTGGTGACGTCCAGGCTCTTGCGCTGAAGATCCAGCGTCTGTTCGGCGACGTGGATCTCGTGGCCCGACGAGCAGGCCTCGACATAGGCCCGGGCGACGTCGGCGGCGACGCTGACGCGGGCCAGATCCAGGGCCGCCTGGCTGGCGTCTTCGTCGGCGTGGGCGGCCTCGGCGGCGCGCTTGAGCCGGCCGACCAGATCGACCTGGTAGGAGACCTTGACCCCGGCGTCGGCCAGGTTCTCGACCGGCAGGGGCTCGGTCAGCAGGTACTGCTCGCCGGACTCGCGGGCGTGCATCGCCGCCGCGGAGGCGCCGGCCGAGAAGCCGCCGGCGTCGTCGGCCTCGCCGGCCACGGCGCGGGCACGGGCCAGGTTGGCGGCGGCGACGCGCAGGTCGGTGTTGGCGCTCAGCGCCTCCTGCACGAGGCCGTTCAGCGTCTCGTCGTCATAGAGCTTCCACCAGCCTTCGGGGACCGGGTCCTGGCTGACGGCGGCGTTGGTCGCGCCCATGAACGGCGCCTGGGCGGCCGGCTCGTTGATCTTGGCGGCGTCGGGGCGCTTGTAATCGGGGCCGACGGTGGTGCAGGCGGCCAGGGCCAGCAGCGAGGCGGCCGCGCCGAGGGTGCGGAGCGTGCTCATTGCTTCGCCCCTGCAGCCCGCACGCCTTGCCCCAGCACCGCGACGGTGGCGGTGCGGCCGGCGATCAGGCGCAGGTCCTTCGGCGTCTCGTCGAGGGCGACGCGGACCGGAACGCGCTGGGCCAGGCGCACCCAGCTGAAGGTCGGGTTGACGTTGGGCAGCAGGCTGGCCCCGGCGGCGCGGTCGCGATCCTCGATGCCCGCGGCGATCGACTGGATGTGGCCGTGCAGCGGACGGTCCTCGCCCATCACCCGGACATCGACCTTCTGGCCGACGTGCAGGCCCTTGAGCTTGGTCTCCTCGAAATAACCCTCGACCCGGAAAGAGCGGCTGTCGATCAGGGCCAGCACCGGCTTGCCGGCGGTGACGTAGTCGCCGGTGCGCAGCGTCAGGTCCGACAGGAAGCCGTCGGTGGGGGCCGTGACCAGGGTGCGCTTGAGGTTCAGGGCCGCCAGATCGCGGGCGGCCTGCGCCTGGGCCATGGCGGCCTGGCCCTGCTCGACCTTGGCCAGGCTCTGCTCGGTGACCTCGCCAGCGACGAGGTCGCCCAGGACGCGGTTGCGGGCCAGTTCGCGGCGGGCCTGGGCCAACTGGGCTCTCTGGGCGGCGACGGCGGCGTCGGCCTGGCGGACGGCCAGGGCGTAGCGGTCGCGATCGACATAGAACAGCGGCTGGCCGGCCTTGACGGTCTGGTCGTTGACCACCTGGACGTCGGTCACCAGGCCCGAGACGTCGGGGGCGACCTGGACGATGTCGGCGCGGACGCGGCCGTCACGGGTCCAGGGATCGACCTGGTAGTGATCCCAGAGGCGCTTGCCGCCGATACCGGCGACGGCGACGACGGCCAGGGTGACCGCGACGCGGCCGGCTTGGGGGAGGATGGTCTTGAGCTGGGGCATGGTTTTCTACGGACGGACGAGGGCCACGGCGGCGGCCCAGAGGATGACGAAAAGCGCGGTGTCGAAGAGCGCCGGGTGCCAGACGAGGCGGTAGGCGCCGGTCCAGGACAGCACGCGGCGCAGCACGAAGGTGGCGGCCAGGGCGGCCACGGCCGAGACGAGGACGGACGACAGGAAGACGCCGTCGATGTTGTATTCGCCGATCATGCGGCGGGCTCCGGATTAAAGGCGGGGGCGTCGGGGAAGAGGTTGCGGCGCAGGCCGACGAGGCCGGTGACGCCGCCCGGTACGAAAACGGTCTGGCCCATGCGGGTCAGGGCCTGGTCGAGACAGGCCAGCAGGTCGGCGTGCGGCGGCTGGCGGCGGCCGGCCGACAGGGCCGCATAGTGGTCGCCGATCCCGTCGAGCACGGCGTCGAGGGAGGCGCGGGCCGGGCCCGAGACCTCGCCCCGCGCGCCCTGGACGGCGACGAGGTTCATGCCGACACGCAGGTCGCGCAGGACGTCGACGCCGACGAGGTCATGGCGTTCACCGACAGCAGCCAGCTTGGGGGTCAGCAGGCCCAGGCGGTCGACCAGGGTGGCGGCGAAGGCGGCGGGCTCGGGCGCGTTGCGGGCGCGGGCCAGGCGGGCCAGGCCCTTCCAGGTGCGCGACAGCAGGCGGCGGGCTCCGGCGTCGATGCTCATCGAGCGCATGGCGGCGGTGACGAAGATCGCCGCGCCCAGGCCGACGAACTGGCCCAGATTGACGTTCAGGAAACTGGCGAAGTCGGCGCTGAAGGTCTCCTGCAGGGCCATGGCGTTGCAGAAGCCCATCAGCACGGCGAGCGCCGCCCCCATGGTCTTGGGGTTGGGAATGAACAGGCCGATGAACAGCAGCGGCGGGGCCAGGGTCAGGACCAGCAGCGGAAAGCCGTCGATGGCCGGCAGCACGGCGAACATGTAGAGCGCCGACAGCGGCAGCGAGACCAGGGTGAAGATCCCGAAGCTGCGGATGGCCGGCACGGGGTCGTCCATGGCCGCGAAGAAGCAGCAGAACACCGCCGCCATGACCGGGGCCGAGGCGCCGTCGCCCCAGCCGGAGACGATCCATAGGGCGCAGGACAGCAGGACGGCGATGGCGGCCGCTGCTCCTGACAGGAGCGCCAGCGGGAAGTCGCTGTGCATGCGGCGGCGGGCGGCCGTGAGCGTGGCGGCGGCCAGGGCCGGCGACAGCGGGGCGTCGGGGTTCTCGAAGCGGACCATCAGGGCGTGGCCCTCGGCCAGGGCCTGGACGGTCTCGGCCAGACGCACCAGCAGGCTTTCGACCAGCAGAGCGTTCCAGTCGCCGCCGCGGCGCGTGGCGGCCTCGGCGCGCAGGTGGTCTATCAGCTCCAGCCCGGGGCCGCGCGTGGCCCCGGCCTCGATCCAGGCGACGACGGCGTCGAGCGCCCGGCGGGCGGCCGGGTCGCGGACGTCCTTGAGGGCCAGCATGCGGTCGGACAGGCCCGACAGCAGCGGGATGAGGATCAGCAGGCGTTCGTGCAGGGCGCGGACGACGCCGGTGGTCTCGCGCAGGCGCGAGGTGTCGAACGGCAGGTGGACGGCCAGCATCTGGATCTCGCTGGCGGCGGCGGCCAAGTGGCGGCGATCGCGGGCGAAGGCCTGGGCGTCGGCGCCCTTCAGCACGTCGAGCGCCCAGCGGTCGGCCTCGCCCAGCCAAGCGGTCAGGCGGGCGCGCAGCACCGTGCCGACCGGACGGGGGAAGACGAGGCTGTGGACCAGGGTGGCGCAGACGATGCCGAGGCCGATCTCGACCACGCGCCAGACGGCCAGGTCGAAGATGGCCGACGGCTGGCTGACGGCCGGAAAGCCGATGATGGCGGCGGTGTAGCCGGCCAGCATCAGGACATAGCTGCGCGGCGTGCGGTCCAGCAGCGAGACGGCCAGACAGCCGCCGACCCACAGGGCCAAGGCCAGGCACAGCAGGACCGGCGCATTGACCAGGGCCGGGACCAGGGCGACGGCGGCCGCGCCGCCCAGCATGGTGCCGAGCACGCGGTAGAGCGCCTTGGAGCGCACGGCGCCGGCCAGGGGCTGGCTGACGATATAGGCCGTGGTCATGGCCCAGTACGGACGCGGCAGGCCGACGGCGAAACCGATCCAGAGGGCGAGCATGGCGGCCGCGAAGCTGTTCAGCGAGAACAGCAGCGTCCACCGATCCAACTTGGGCATGGCGGGGACTTAAGCCCCCTGCCCGTTGGCGGCTTCCAGCGCCGCCTCGAAGGCGGCGAAGGTGCGCAGGGTGGCGGAAAGATCCTCGTCGCTGACCCCGACCAGCAGGCGCGAGCGGACGGACTGGACGGTGTCCTCGGCGATCACGGCCAGGGCCTGGCCGTCGGGGGTGAGATGCAGGGTCTTGGCGCGGCCGTCGGCCGGGTCGTCGCGGCGCTCGACGAGGCCGGCGGCGCACAGCTGGTCGAGCACGCGGACCAGGGACGGTCCCTCGACGCCCAGCTCCTCGGCCAGCACCCCCTGGCGGATGCCGCCGCCGGCGCGGGCGATGTGCAGCACCGGCAGGGCGCGAGCGTCGGACAGGCCGTGCTCGGCCAGGGCGCGGTTGACCTCGCGGCGGTAGATGCGCGCCAAGCGCAGGATGGCGCCGGTGAAGGTGCGCTCGCTGAGGATGCGGACGTCGGTCATGGAACGATGCTCGAAGAACGATAGGTAGCTTGCTATCTATTTAGATAGCTTCCTATCGATGTTCGTGCAAGCGGGCGAATGACGAAAAACGGCCCCGCTCGTGGAGCGGGGCCGTTTCAAGTTGTCGCAGTCTCGAGGAGAGACCCCTTCCCTACTTCCCGGCCAGGGCCGCTTGCGCCGCCGCCAGGCGGGCGATCGGCACGCGGTAGGGCGAGCAGGAAACGTAGTCGAGGCCGACCTTTTCGCAGAACGCGATCGAGGCCGGATCGCCGCCGTGCTCGCCGCAGATGCCGAGCTTGGCGTCCGGACGCACGGCCCGGCTGCGCTCGGCGGCGATGCGGATCAGGTCGCCGACGCCTTCCTGGTCGAGGCTGACGAAGGGGTCCTTTTCGAAGATGCCCTTGTCGATATAGGCGCCGAGGAACTTGCCGGCGTCGTCGCGGCTGATGCCGAACGTCGTCTGGGTCAGGTCGTTGGTGCCGAAGCTGAAGAACTCGGCGTTGGCGGCCAGATCGCCGGCCCGCAGGGCGGCGCGCGGCAGCTCGATCATGGTGCCGACGGTGTACTTCAGGTCCACGCCCTGCTCGGCCAGCACCGCCTTGGCGACACGGTCGGTCAGTTCGCGCAGGTACTTCATCTCCTCGCCCTTGGCGACGAGCGGGTGCATGATTTCCGGCACCGGCGCTGCCTTGCCCGACTTGGCGATCTCGCAGGCGGCCTCGACGATGGCCCGGACCTGCATCTCGTAGATCTCGGGATAGGAGACGCCCAGGCGGCAGCCGCGGTGGCCGAGCATGGGGTTGGTCTCGTGCAGCTCCTTGGCGCGGCGCAGCAGCTTGGCGGCGTCGAGACCCGTGGCCTGGGCCACGGCCTGCACGTCTTCCTCGGTGTGCGGCAGGAACTCGTGCAGCGGCGGGTCGAGCAGACGGATGGTGACCGGCAGGCCTTCCATGATCGTGAAGAGCTCGACGAAATCGGCCTTCTGGAAGGGCGCGATCTTGGCCAGGGCCGTGCGGCGACCGGCCTCGTCGTCGGCCAGGATCATCTCGCGCACCGCGGCGATGCGGGTGTCGTCGAAGAACATGTGCTCGGTGCGGCACAGGCCGATGCCTTCGGCGCCGAACTGGCGGGCGGTCTTGGCGTCGAGCGGCGTCTCGGCGTTGGCGCGCACCTTCAGGCGGCGGACCTGGTCGGCCCAGCCCATCAGGGTGGCGAAGTCGCCGGTCAGCTCGGGCTCGATCATCTTCGGCGCGCCGGCCAGGATCTCGCCGGTGGAGCCGTCGATGGTGATGATCTCGCCGGCCTTGAACTCGCGGCCCTTGGCCCGGAACAGGCCTTCCTTGGCGAAGATCGACACGTCGCCGGCGCCGGAGACGCAGGGACGGCCCATGCCGCGCGCCACGACGGCGGCGTGGCTGGTCATGCCGCCGCGGGCGGTGATGATGCCGCGGGCGGCGTGCATGCCGTGGATGTCTTCCGGCGAGGTCTCTTCGCGAACGAGGATGACGCTTTCGCCATTGGCCGCGGCCTTTTCGGCCTCGTCGCTGTCGAAGACGATCTTGCCGGTGGCCGCGCCCGGCGAGGCCGGCAGGCCGACGGTGACGACGTCGCGGTGGGCGGCCGGATCGATGGTCGGGTGCAGCAGCTGGTCCAGCGAGGCCGGCTCGACGCGCGAAACGCCCTCTTCCTTGCTGATCACGCCTTCGGCGGCCATGTCGACGGCGATCTTCAGCGCGGCCTTGGCGGTGCGCTTGCCGTTGCGAGTCTGCAGCATGTAGAGCACGCCCTGCTCCACCGTGAACTCGATGTCCTGCATGTCGCGGTAGTGGCGTTCCAGCGTCTCGACCACGGTCTTGAACTGCTGGAAGACGGTCGGCATCGCCTCTTCCATCGACGGCGAGGTGTCGCCCATCTCTTCGCGGGCGGCCTTGGTCAGCGACTGCGGGGTGCGGATGCCGGCGACGACGTCCTCGCCCTGGGCGTTGATCAGGAACTCGCCGTAGAGACGGTTGTCGCCGTTGGACGGGTTGCGGGTGAACGCCACGCCCGTGGCCGAGGTGTCGCCCATGTTGCCGAACACCATCGACTGGATGTTGACGGCCGTGCCCCAGCTTTCGGGGATGTCGTGCATGCGGCGATAGAACTTGGCGCGGTCGTTCATCCAGCTGGCGAACACGGCGCCGACGGCGCCCCACAGCTGCTCCTGGGCGTCCTGCGGGAACGGCTTGCCCAGCTCGTTCTGGACGGCGGCCTTGTAGTCCTTGATGACCGCGGCCCAGTCGTCGGCGGTGAGGCCGGTGTCGACGTGAACGTCGAGGCGGTCCTTATGGTCGTCGAGGATCTCCTCGAACATGTGGTGCTCCAGGTCGAGCACGACGTTCGAGTACATCTGGATGAAGCGGCGGTAGCTGTCGTAGGCGAAGCGGCGGTCGCCCGACAGCTTGGCCAGGCCCTCGACGGTCTCGTCGTTGAGGCCCAGGTTCAGCACGGTGTCCATCATGCCCGGCATCGAGGCGCGGGCGCCCGAGCGCACCGACACCAGGAGCGGGTTGGTCACGTCGCCGAAGCGCTTGCCGGTGATGGCTTCCACCTTGGCCAGGCCTGCGGCGACCTGTCCGGCCAGCTCGGCCGGGTACTGCTTGCCGTTGCTGTAATAGTGGACGCAGGCCTCGGTGGTGACCGTAAAGCCAGGCGGAACGGGCAGGCCCAGCGACGACATCTCAGCGAGATTCGCGCCCTTCCCTCCAAGGAGGTTCTTCATCGAAGCGTCGCCATCGGCGCCGCCTCCCCCGAACGAATAGACCCAAAGGGACTTCGTCAGCGTCTCAACCGGCATTTTGAATTCACCCTGCGATAAAGTGAAAAAAGGCCGCGCCCTCTATCGGGGTCGTCTCGCCCTGGAACATGACCGCGTTCTTGAATCCCGCAGTGCAATATCCGTGGCCTCCCTAGCATTTTGGCCAAGAACGCGTCCACCTGCGCTTTGCGTTCCCGCAGTTTTGCCAAGAATTCAGCAAATCATTGCTATGACAACGTTGTCTTGATCGCAGTTTGACGGCGCTCGCCATTTCAAAGGCACGAAACGTCGCCACACGGACAATCACGCCGCCTTTTCGGGACTGGCGGACGACCACCGCGCGTCGCCGATTTGGATTGTGATCGCACAGCGGGAGTCGCGGGACGGACTCATGGGGCCAGCGAGGGGGCGAGCGCCCCTCGCCGCTCAGCGCTTCTTGCCGAGCTCGGCGGCGATGTCCTTGGTCATCTTGCCGACCTTGCGGTGGGCGGCGGTCAGCTGGTCGCGGGTGACGCCCCAGCGCTTCATCCAATATTCGACGGCCTGGCGCTCGGAGAGGTCGAGGCGCTCCTTGTCGATGAAGCCACGCTTGTCCTTGAGACCGGCCATCAGCTGTTCCACGGCTTGGAGGAGCCGGCCGCGATACGGTTGGCCTGCTCACGTTGGAAGCGACCGCCGCGCGGCGGCTTGGGACGGGCGGCCAGCGCCGCCTGCTTGAGTCGCAGGGCGCGCTGGATCGGGGTCTCGCCCGGCGGGCCGTGGTCGTTGGAGTCGCTCATTTGGGGGAGCCTAGCACGAGCCTCGCCCTCCCCCACATCCGTAAATCCCCCGAGAAAGCGGGGGCCCAGGTGCTTTATCGTCGAGCGCCCCGCGTTTCAGAAAAAGCCTGGGTCCCCGCTTTCGCGGGGATTTTACGGAGAGGTGGTTCCCCACCCGGGGGAGGCTCAGCCCTCGATGATGTGCGGCACGAAGCGCGCGAGGTTCTTGGTGACCTGGCTGTCGTCCTCGCGGATGCCCATGCCCACGGGCTCGGCCCCGACGATCCAGGCGCCGACCACCGGATGCCTGCCGTCGAAGCTGGGCGGCGGGTGGAAGGCCTGGACGATCGCGCCCTCGGCTCCGTAGCCCTGGTCGAGCACCGGCTCGGCGCCCGCCCCGACGATCTCGACATTGGCGCCCTCGCGCGAGAACAGCGGCTTGCGCACATAGTTGGCGCCGAGATTGGCGGCGGCCGGGTCGCCCTCGAAATAGGCCTCCAGCAGGTTGGGGTGGCCCTTGTGGCGCTCCCACAGCAGCGGGAGGATCGCCTTGTTGGACAGGATCGCCTTCCACGGCGGCTCCAGCCAGCGGACCTTCGCCGTCGCGAGGTTGGCCGCGTAGGGCTCGCGCAGCATGTCTTCCCAGGGATAGAGCTTGAACGCCGCCTGCAGCAGGTAGCCGTCGGTGTCGACGAACTGGCCCTCCTCGTTCAGGCCGATGGCGTCCATGGCCACGAACTTGGGGTCCAGGCCGGCCTGGGACGCCAGATCTTCGAGGAAGCGCACCGTCTGGCGGTCCTCGACGGCGTCGGCGTCGCTGGCGAAGTGCACGAAGCCGCCCTTGGGGAACAGCACGCCGAAGCGCTCGCGCATGGCCTCGAACAGGCTGTTGAACTGGTCGGTCCCGGCCGGCAGCGCGCCCTGCGCCAGCAGGTCCTCGAGCCACAGCCACTGGAAGGTGGCGGCCTCGAACAGGCTGGTGGGGGTGTCGGCGTTGTACTCGTAGAGCTTGGGCGGCGCGGAGCCGTCATAGCCGAAATCGAACCGTCCGTAGAGGGACGGCTCCTTGGCGCGCCAGGAGGCGGCGACGAAGTCCCAGTGCTCGGGCGGGATCGCCAGCTTCTCGAGAAGCTCTTCGCTGGCGACCGCTTCGTCGACGAGATCCAGGCACAGGTCGTGAAGCTGGGCCGCGGCCGGCTCCAGATCCTCCTCGATCTCGCGCAGGGTGAAGGCGTACGCCGTCCCTTCGTCCCAATAGGCCTGTCCGCCGGTGTGGTGGTAGACGAAGCCGATGGCTTCGGCCTTCTCGCGCCAGTCTGGGCGCGGGGTCAGGGAAAGACGGCGCACGCGGGGTCCTATTCGGTCTTCGAACCGTCGGCGGCCTTGTCCTCGATCTGCAGCGGAGCCGGCTGCGGCGCGAGGCGGGCCAGGATGTCGTCGGCCGACGACTGGCCGGGCAGAATGCCGGCCACGCGCAGCTTCTCGTCGAGATCCGCGCCGGTGCGGCGGTCTTCCAGTTCGCCTGCGGCCTTGATCTTCTCGCCGCGGACCATCTGGCGCTCCTTGATGCGCGCCAGGCTGTCGGCGGCCGAGCCGAGGGACGCGCCGGCGCCCGCGCCGCGGGCGGTGACGGCGGCCTGGGCGCGCTGCACCGACTCATTGACCTTCACGACCTCGACTTCGCGCTTGAGCGTGTCGATGCGGCGGTCGGTGGCGGCGATGGCGGTGTGGAGCTGATCCTCGGCCTCGCGCATGCCGCCGATCTGCGGCTCCTTCAGCGCGATGTCGCTTTCGAGGTCGGCGATGCGCTGGGCCACCTGGCGGGCCAGGTCCATGTCGCCCTTGGTGACGGCGGCGCGGGCCGAGTTCTCGTACTTGGCGACCTGCTCGCGCAGGCTCTTGACGTCGTTCTCCTGGATGCGCCGACGGGCGACCAGGGTGGCCAGGTTGTCGCGCGCCTTGGCCTGGGCCGTGTCGGCGTCGCGAATCTCCTGGTCGAGGATGCGGATGGCGTTGGCGTCGACGACGGCGGACGTGGCTTCGTGGGCGCCGGCGCGACCCAGGGTGAACAGCTTGCGCCAGATGGACATCGGAGGGCTCCGGGAAATTTCGGTTAGGGTCAGGCGGCGGTGGAGAACGAAGTACGCAGATCCGAGGCGGCCTCGATGGCGTTTTCGGCGAGGGTGCGCAGCTCGATGACGATATCCTCGATCGAGGTCGTGGTCGAAAGCTCGCCGAACAGCTCGTAGTAGTCGCGGCCGCCGACGGCGCTGATGCCGAAGTTCGACAGCGGCACCAGCTTCTGGGCCTTCAGCAGGAATTCGTTGAAGGCGTGGCGGTCTTCCTGTTCGTCGACGGGCCACAGCAGGGCCGAGGCGGCGATCTGCTGGTCGCTGACGCTGACATAGATCTCGAGGTCGCCCTGCCAGTGCATGGTGACCAGCAGGATCGGGTCGGAGCCTTCCAGCACCCGCACGCTCAGCTCGTCGGCGCCCACGCCGGGCGCTTCGTCCAGGGCCGCCTTCAGGGAGCGGACAGTCCAGGGCGTCTGACTCATCGGGTCGTCATCCTCTTCGCGGGCCATCTTGGCCGTTTCATACAAGATGGGAGACCGAAGGCCAGTCGTCGAGAGCGAGCATGGCCCCTTTTACAGCGCAGGCTGGCGCCGTACATGAGGGAGCGTTCTTTCAGGGACCAGCCATGTTCAGTCGCTTATTCGGCCGCAAGGAGCCCGCTCCCGAGTCGGCCCTGCCCGCCATCCGCAACGTGACGCTGGGGCGGACCGTCTGGCTGGACCCTCTGGCCTGGAAGCGCTTCGGCGCCGACAGCAAGTTCCCGCTCGACCACGACACGCTGGAGATCACCGCCCAGGGCCTGGTGGACCTGAAGGACGGCGGCTTCGTGCACCGGTTCTACACCGACGACCACGTGATGTTTCAGGCGGTCTCCGACGACCGCGAGGGTCAGCGCCTGACCGACGTCACCCTGTTCGTCCCCTGGGACAGCGCCTATCCGGGCAGCCGCGCCGATCGCGACGCCTGGGGCAAGCGCCTGCGCGCCCGGACCTTCACGCCCGCCGGCCTGCCCGAATACCACCGCTTCTGGTTCGGCGAGGAAGCCGAGAGCCAGGAGCCCGTGACCTTCTGGGAAGACCTGCACGACGACCGGGACGGGATCCCGGACCGGCGAATCTTCCAGACCTGCATGCTGTTCGCCCGAGATCTTCCGGGCGAGGGCCGCGAACTGCTGCTGGCCATCGAGATGGAGACCGAGGACCGCGAGGTCTCGTTCGAAACCATGATCGGCGTGCCGCTCGAAGTCGGCGAATTCCGCGCCTGAACCACGGTCCATAGGGGAAACTAGAGATGTTCGACGTCCAAGCCTTCGGCGAAAGCGCCCTGGCCTTCCTGGTGGCCTTCGTCGCCGCCGGCGTGTTCACGGTGATCTTCAAGATCGTCTACCAGGCGGTGACGCCCTACAACGAGGCCAAGCTGATCCGCGAGGGCAACGTCGCCGCCGCCATCGCCCTGGGCGGCGCCGTGGTCGGCTACGTGCTGCCGCTGGCTTCCGCGCTCAGCCACACCGTCAGCCTGCTGGAGTTCGCCGCCTGGGCCCTGCTGGCCGCCGTCATCCAGATCGCCGCCTTCACCCTGGTGCGGTTCACGGTGCTCAAGGACCTGATCGACCGGATCGAGAAGGCCGAGGTCGCCGCCGGCGTCTATCTGGCCTCGATCTCGCTGGCCGTCGGCCTGCTGAACGCCGCCTGCATGACCTCGTGAGGCCGGACATGAACGCCCACTCCCCCGCCCCGTCCCGCCGCCGCAAGCGCTCGAGCGCCGTCGCGCTGACGGGCCTGATGGCCGGCTCGGCCTTCACCCTGGTCGCGTGCGACGATCCCGGCTCGGCCACCCAGTGGGGCGATCCCCCCGCGGCCGTCTCGGGCAAGAAGGTCGACGCCTCCAGCTTCGCCAATCTCGACGAGTGCAAGGCCTCGGGCGACTTCACGGCCGACCAGTGCCAGACGGCCTATGACGAGGCCCAGAAGGCCAGCGCCGAGAACGCGCCCAAGTTCTCCGACCAGCAGAGCTGCGAGGAGCGCTACGGCGTCGACCAGTGCGTGCCGCGCAGCCAGGCCAACGGCGGCGGCAGCTTCTTCACCCCGCTGCTGACCGGCTTCATCATCGGCCAGGCGCTGGAAGGCATGAGCAACCGCGGCTATCGCGGCGCGCCGATGTATCGCGACCGCGACGGCACCTATTACAGCGGCTCGGGCTATCCGGTGTCGCGCGACTACCTGACCGGCCGCAGCCGGGTGCGCACCGACAGCTTCGACGCCCCGTCGCGTTACGAGGCCCCGACCCGCGTGCAGAGCCGCAGCAGCGTCATCTCGCGCGGCGGCTTCGGCGGCGGCTCGCGCGGCTTCGGCGGCTAGAGGGAACTGAAGGCGGGGCGTCTCGCGTTGGTTTATCGACGACCACGCGAGACGACCGCATGACCGACAAGACCATCACGGGGGTTCCCCAGCCGCGCTGGTGGCAGCGCCACCCCACCCTGGCCTTCTGCGCCGCCTGGGGTCTGGGTCTGGGACTGTTCGCGACCGCCGTGGCGGTGGGACTTCAGGCCGCGGCCTGAACGCCCGCGCGCTGCATGGCGCGCACGGCCGACAGCAGGCGAGCCGGCGTCACCGGCTTTTCGAGCCACTGGTCGGGCTCGACCTGCAGCACGCTCGGATCGCTGGCCGAGACCATCAGCACCGGCGTTCCCCGCCCTTCGAGCGAACGGATCAGTTCGGCGCCCGTCATGCGCGGCATGGCGTTGTCGGTGATCAGCAGGTCGGGCGCGAAGGCGTCGAAGGCTTCCAGCGCTTCCTGGCCGTCACGGCTCCACAGCACCTCGAACCCCGCCTCTTCCAGCAGGACCTCGTAGACGCCGCCAAGCAGCATGTCGTCTTCGGCGATGAGGATCCGTCGCATGGCAGCCCGCCCGTCGAATTAAGTGAATTCGAATGTGTAAATAGGTCTTAACCATGCCTGCGCCCCCGGTGTCTGCGTGCGCAATCGTCGCATCGCCGAAAGTTGAGCAATCGGGGCGAGAGCGTCGGGAATCACTTCATCCGCAGGCTTAGTCCGGCGACGACCAGTTCGACGGCGTCGGCGGCGGCCGCCAGGGCCTGATGCAGCCGGCCGGCCTCGTCGCGGAACCTGCGGGCCAAGGCGTTGTCAGGCACGACACCCCAGCCGACCTCGTTGGACACCAGCCAGAGCTCGCCATCGAAGGCCGAGGCCGCCGCGACCAGCGCTGCCGCTTCGGTCGAGAGATCTTTTTCCGCCAGCATGAGGTTGGTCAACCAAAGGGTCAGGCAGTCGACCACCGCCACGCCGCCCGGCGGTAGGCCGCGCAAGGCGGAAGCGAGATCGAAAGGCGCCTCCAGGGTGGTCCAGGCCTGGCCGCGATCGGCCTGGTGGCGGGCGATGCGCGCCTCCATCTCGGCGTCGAAGGCCTGGGCGGTGACGATCATGACCGGTCGGACGCCGACCGCGGCGGCCCTCGCCTCGGCCGCCCCTTGCGCGAAAGCGCTCTTACCCGAGCGGGCGCCGCCTAGAACCAGGGTCAGTGACAACGGGGAACTCCAGATTGACGGTGTGCGGCGCACCCTATAGTCCAGCCGGCGCGACAGGTTCCTCCCAAAGAGGATGAAAAGGGAACTCGGGTGTGAAACCCGGGCTGCCCCCGCAACTGTAAGCGGCGAGTTCGCGCGTCACATGCCACTGGGTCTGTTCTTCGGAAGAGAACTGGGAAGGCGACGCGCAGCAACGATGACCCGCGAGCCAGGAGACCTGCCTGTCGCGGTCGTCCTTCGTCCGGCCGGGGTGCGCCGTACGATCGGGTCTTCCCGCATGGCGACGCTTCGGTCCGGGCGTGTTCACGAGAACACGCTCCTTCTTGTCGCGCACGGAGGAATGACATGCGCCCTGTTTCCCTGCTGGCCCTGGCGGCCGCAGTTCCCGCCCTGGCCCTGCCTGGCCTGGCTTTCGCCGATACGGCCGTGGCCGAAGTCGATCAGGTGGTGGTCACCGCCGGTCGCGAGCCCGAAAAGCTGTCGGAAGTCTCGACCAGCATGACGGTGATCGACGCCGAGGCCCTAAAGAAGGCCCAGGCCGTCGTGATCTCCGACCTGCTGTCGCGCACGCCGGGCGTCACCGTCACCCGCAACGGCGGCGTCGGCGGCACGACCCAGCTGCGCATCCGCGGCGCTGAAACCGACCAGACCGTGGTGCTGATCGACGGCGTCAAGCTGAACGATCCGTCCTCGACCGGCGGCGGCTACAACTTCGCCACCCTGCTGGCCGGCAACGTCAACCGCATCGAAGTGCTGCGCGGCTCGCAATCGACCCTGTGGGGCAGCCAGGCCATCGGCGGCGTCGTCAACCTGCTGACCGCCACGCCCAGCGGCCCGCTCACCACCCAGCTGGCGACCGAGATCGGCTCGCGCGACACCGCTTATGGCAACGCCGCGCTCAGCGCCGGCGGCGACTGGGGCGGCTGGCGCATCGCCGGCGCCTACTACACCACCGACGGCGTCTCGGCTTTCGGCAAGTCGTACGGCGGCAAGGAGAAGGACGGCTACCGCAACGCGGGCGTCAGCGGTCGCCTGGACCTGAACGTCACCGACTGGGCCACCGTCGACCTGCGCACGTCCTACGCCGCCTCGAAGAACGAATTCGACGGCTTCCCCGCCCCGACCTACGCCTTCGCCGACAGCCCCGAATACGGCAAGACCAAGGAACTGGTCAGCTACGCCGGCGTGCGCCTGAGCGCCTTCGACGGCGCGCTGAAAAACCGCCTCGGCTTCGGCTACACCCAGACCGACCGCGACAACTTCGATCCCAGCTCGTCGGTCCCCAAGACCTTCGACGCCCGCGGCACCAACAAGCGCTTCGAATACCAGGGCACCTGGCAGGTCAGCGAGATCCTCCGCGCGACCTTCGGGGCCGAGACCGAGCGCTCGTGGTTCCGCACCGCCTCGCCGTCGGAATGGGAACCGAACCCGACGCCCGACAGCCACGCCGCGCGCACCGACAGCCTGTACCTGCACCTGCGCGCCCAGCCGGTCGAGGGCCTGACCCTGACGGGCGGCGTGCGCCGGGAGGACCACTCGGCCTTCGGCGACGCCACGGTCTACCAGGCCGGCGCGTCCTACAGCCCCAACGGCGGCGTGACGGTATTCCGCGCCAACTACGGCGAGGGCTTCAAGGCCCCGTCGCTGTACCAGCTCTACAGCATCTACGGCGATGCGAACCTGAAGCCCGAGGAGTCGGAAAGCGTCGACCTGGGCGTCGAGCACAGCGTGCTGAACGGTCGCGTGCGCGCGGGCCTGACCTGGTTCCACCGCGACATCACCAACCAGATCGACTACGTCTCCAACAACACCCCGCCCAACTACGGCGGCTACGCCAACTTCGCCAAGACGGAGACCAGCGGCGTGGAGCTGGAGACCACCATCGAGGTGACCTCGTCGCTGAAGGTGACGGCGAACTACACCAACATGGACCCGATCAACCGTTCGGCCACCAACAACGGCAAGCGCCTTCCGCGCCGCGCCGGCGAGACGGCCAACCTGAACGCCGACTACGACTGGAAGAGCGGCCTGACCACGGGCGTCTCGGTGCAGTACGTGGGCGAGAGCTACGACAACGCCACCAACACCCGCCGCCTGAAGAGCTACGCCCTCTTCGACCTGCGGGCCGCCTATCCCCTGAACGACACCTTCGAGGTGTTCGGCCGCGTCGAGAACCTCTTCGACAAGGAATACCAGACCATCTACCGCTACGGCTCGGTGGGCCGCGGCGCCTTCGCCGGCGTCCGGGCGAAGTTCTGATGAGCGGTTCGCCGTCGTCCCTTTCCGGACACGGCGGCCGCCTGGCGGCGGCGCGGGCGCGTTTTCCGGATGCGCCCGCGCCGTGGCTGGACCTGTCGACGGGGATCAATCCTCGCCCCTATCCGGTTCCGCCCCAGGCCTTCGAGGACTGGGGCCGCCTGCCCGATCCGGCCGACCTAGCGCGGCTGGAGGCCGTCGCGGCGAAGGCCTTCGGCGTGGACGATCCCGCCCGGGTGGTCGCCGTGCCCGGCAGCGAGACGGCGATCCGCCTGCTGCCCAAGATCCTGCCTCGCGGCAGGGTCAGCCTGCCGGTTCCCACCTATTCCAGCCACCCGCTCGCCTGGCGGCGCGTCGGTTCCGAGGTCGTGGCCGATCCGGACGAGGCCGACCTGTGCGTGGTGGTGAACCCCAACAATCCCGACGGCCGCAGCCTGGCGCCCGAGGCGGTGCTGGCGCTAGGCCAGCGCGGCGCGGTGGTCGACGAGGCCTTCGTCGAGTGCGAGCCGTCGCTGTCGGTCGCCCCGTTCGCCGGCGCGCCGGACCATGAGCGGCTGATCGTGCTGCGCTCGTTCGGCAAGTTCTACGGTCTGGCCGGACTTCGGCTGGGCTTCGTGATCGCCCGGCCGGCGCTCGCCAGACGCCTGCGCGAGACCCTGGGCGAATGGCCCCTCTCCGCCCCCGCCCTGGCCGCGGGCCTGGCGGCCTATCCCGACACCGCCTGGGCGAACGCGACGCGCGCGAGCCTGGCCGACGACGCCGCGCGGCTGGACGCTCTCTTGGCCCGCGCCGGGTTCGAGGTGGTCGGCGGGACCAGCCTGTTCCGCCTGGCCCGTGCGACCGACGCAGCCGTCCGCTTCGAGACCCTGGCGCGCGCCGGGATCCTGACGCGGCCCTTCGATCACGACCCGAGCCTGTTACGCTTCGGCCTGCCCGGATTCGACGCCGACTGGGCGCGCCTGGCCGCCGCCCTGGAGACCCCGCGATGAGCGACAACGCCAACGAGCAGCACGCCGAGGCGATGCGCGCCCTCAAGGCCGAGCGTGAAGAGCTGATGAAATCGAAGACCCTGGAGAAGGGTCTGCTGCTGGTCCACACCGGCGACGGCAAGGGCAAGTCCTCGGCCGGCTTCGGCATGGTCGCCCGCTCGCTGGGCTGGGGCATGCAGGTGGGTGTCGTGCAGTTCATCAAGGGCAAGTGGAAGACCGGCGAGCGCCTGTTCTTCAGCCGCTTTCCAGACCAGGTGCGTTACCGCGTCATGGGCGAAGGCTTCACCTGGGACACCCAGGACCGCGAGCGCGACGTCACTGCGGCCAAGGCGGCGTGGGAAGAGAGCAAGGCGATGATCGCCGATCCGACGCTCGACTTCGTGCTGCTGGACGAGATCAACATCGCCCTGCGCTACGACTATCTCGACATCGACGAGGTGGTGGAAGTGCTGAAGGCCCGCCCCAATGACAAGCATGTCTGCCTGACCGGCCGCAACGCCAAGCCGCAGCTCCTGGAGATCGCCGACCTGGTCACCGAGATGACCCTGGTCAAGCATCCGTTCGAGCAGGGTTTCAAGGCCCAGCGCGGGGTGGAGTTTTGACTGGTTTCAGCAGGCGGGTCGCTCTGGGGGCTAGCCTTGTCGTCGGCCTCGGCGCCGCCGCGCCGAAGAAGCCGCGCCTGGTCTCCCTCAATCCCTGCCTGGACGGCGTGCTGGTCGAGGTGGCCGACCGCGACCAGATCGCGGCGCTCAGCCACTACGCCCGCGATCCGCAGCAGTCGAGCATCGCCGAGCGGGCCAAGTCCTATCCGATGACCTACGAGAGCGCCGAGGAGGTGATCGCGCTTAGGCCCGACGTGGTGCTGAGCGCCGCCCACTCCTCGCCCGCCACCCGCGCGGCTCTCAAGAGGCTAGGCGTGCGGGCCGAGCTCTTCAAGGTGCCCAACAGCTGGGCCGAGAACCAGGAAGACATCCGCCGCATCGCCGCCGCCGCCGGTCACCCGGAGCGCGGTGAAGCTCTGATCGCCCGCATCGACCGGGCCCTGGCCGACGCCGCGCCGCCGCCGGGATCGAGGCCGCTGGAGGCGTTGGTCTTCCAGCCCAACGGCTTCGCGGCCGGCGAAGGCACGCTGGTCGACGAGATGCTGACCCGCACCGGTTTCAAGAACGTCGCCAGCCGCTACGGCCTCAAGAAGTGGGGCAACGTCCCGCTGGAGCGGCTGCTGGCCGATCCGCCGCAGGTGCTGCTGGCCGGACAGGCCCGTCCCGACGCCCCGACCTGGGCCGAGCGGATGCTCAACCACCCAGCCCTGGCCAAGGTGAGCCACCGCATGACCCGCGAGACCTTCCCCGAGCGGCTGCTCTATTGCGGCGGCCCGACCCTGATCCACACCGCCGCGACCCTGGCGGCCGCCCGCCGCAACGCCCTGAAGGCCCGAGCATGAGCCATAACCGCCGAACCTGGCTGCTGATCGCCGGCCTGCTGCTGGCCGTGGCGGTCCTCTTCGGGCTGTCGCTGATGAGCGGCCGCGTCTGGGCGCCGTGGAGCGCCTGGGTCGACCGGTCCGACCCGCGCTGGGCGATCATCTTCGAACTGCGCCTGCCGCGCACCGTGCTGGCCGTGGCCATCGGCGCGGCGCTGGGCATGTCGGGCGCGGCCATGCAGGGCTACACCCGCAACCCGCTGGCCGATCCGGGCGTGCTGGGCGTCTCGTCGATGGCGGCGCTGGGGGCGGTGATGAGCCTCTATCTGGGCCTGGCCTTCACCGCGACCTGGCTGCTGCCGGCCTGCGCGGTGCTGGGCGCGGCGATCGGCGTCGGCCTGATGCTGGCCCTGGCCGGCACGACCGGCGGCACGGTCACCTTCCTGCTGGCCGGCGTGATCCTCAACACCGTGGCCAGCGCCGGCGTCGCGCTGGCTCTGTCGCTGGCGCCGAACCCATGGGCGGCGCAGGAGATCATCAGCTGGCTCTTGGGCTCGCTGGCCGACCGCAGCGTCGACGAGGTGCGGCTGGCCGTGCCGCTGATCGTGGCGGGCCTGGCCGTGCTGCTGACCCTGCCGCGCTCGCTGGACGCCCTGACCCTTGGCGAGACCGGAGCCGCGGCCCTCGGCGTCAACCTGTCGGCCGTGCGGGTGCTGCTGGCCGTCGGCGTCGGCGTCGCTTCCGGCGCCAGCGTGGCCGTCACGGGCCTGATCGGCTTCGTCGGCCTGATCGCTCCCCACCTGGTGCGGCCGCTGGTCGGGCATAGGCCTGGGGCGCTGCTCGTGCCGTCGGCCCTGGCCGGTTCGGCCCTGGTGCTGGCGGCCGACATCATGGTGCGCCTGACCCCGTCGGCGGCCGAGATGCGGCTGGGCGTGGCCACCGCCGCCGTCGGCGGTCCGTTCTTCCTGGCCCTCCTGATCACCATGCGCCGGAGGCTTGCATGAGCGCCCCGCTTTCCGCCGAGAACCTTACCGTCGCCCTGGGCGGTCGCCCGGTGCTGCAGGGCGTCAGCGCGGCGTTCCGCCCCGGCGAGGTGACCGCCGTCGTCGGCCCCAACGGCGCGGGCAAGTCGACCTTGCTGGCCTGCCTGGCGGGCCTGCGCAAGCCGGACGCCGGTAGCGTGATCCTGGGCGGCGCGCCCCTGGCTTCGCTGGCGCATCGCGAGCGGGCCCGCCGCATCGGCTTCCTGCCGCAGACGCCGGAGGTGGCCTGGGCCGTCGATGTCGAGACCCTGGTGGGCCTTGGCCGCACCCCGCACAGCGGCGCGCGCGGTCTCTCCGAGGCCGACCACCTGGCCGTGGCCAAGGCCCTGAAGCAGACCCACCTCGAAGATCTGGCCCTGCGCGAGGTCAAGAGCCTGTCGGGCGGCGAGCGCGGCCGGGCGCTGTTCGCCCGGGTGCTGGCCGGCGAGCCGTCGTGGCTGCTGGCCGACGAGCCGCTGGCGGGGCTGGATCCCGGCCATCAGCTCGACGCCGTGGACCTGATGCGCGACTTCGCCGCCAGGGACGGCCAGGGGGTGGTCATGACGCTGCACGACCTGGCCGTGGCCGCGCGCCTGGCCGACCGGGTGCTGGTGCTGGTGGACGGCAAGCTGATCGCCGATGGCCCGCCGCGCGAGGCCCTGACCCCGGATGTCCTGGCCAGGGCCTACGGAGTCACGGCAAGGGTGGTGGAGGGCCAGACCGGCCCGCTGATCGAACTGGTCGGACGCCATGGCTGAACCGCTGCTGCTCGCCCCTCCGCTGGCCCTCGTGATCGAGGCCCTGGTCGGCTATCCGGCGAGCCTGCACGCGGCCATCCCCCATCCGGTCACCTGGGTCGGCAAGGCCATCGACGCCCTGGAGCGGCGCTGGAACCGGCCTGGGACCTCGGAACTGCGCCGCCGGGAGCTGGGCGTCGTCACCGTGGCGCTGCTGATCCTCGGCGCGGTGCTGATCGGCGGCGCGCTGGAGTCGATGTTCGACAGCGGCCTGCTGGCGACCCTGGCGGTGGCGCTGATCGCCACCCTGGGCTTGGCCCAACGCAGCCTGCACCAGCACGTGATGGCCGTGCTCGACCCGCTGGAGGCCGGCGACCTGCCCGCCGCCCGTATCGCGGTCGGCCGGATCGTCGGGCGCGACGTCGAGGAGCTGGACCTGCATGGGATCACGGCGGCGGCGCTGGAGAGCCTGGCCGAGAGCTTCAACGACGGAGTCGTGGCCCCGGCCTCTTGGCTGACCCTGTTCGGCCTGCCCGGCCTCTTCGCCTACAAGGCGGTGAACACCGCCGACAGCCAGATCGGCCACATGGAGCCGCGCTGGCGATCGTTCGGCTGGGCGGCCGCCCGGACCGACGATGTGATGAACTTCGTCCCCGCGCGGCTGGCCGGCCTGCTGATCTGCCTGGGCGCAGGCTGGAAGGGCTGGGACGTCATGCGCCGCGACGCCAAGAAGCACGCCTCGCCCAACGCCGGCTGGCCGGAAGCCGCCATGGCCGGCGCCCTGGGCGTCAAGCTGGGCGGCGCGGCCCGCTATGACGGCGAGACGACGGAGCGCCCGAGCTTCGGCGACGGCCGCGCGCCCGACCTGACCGACCTGCGCCGGGGCCTGCGGATCTACCGCCGGTCCTGCGCCCTGCTGTGGCTGCTGGTCGCCCTGGCCTGCGCCGCCGGCTGGAGACTTGTGCAATGACCTTCACGCCCACCGCCATCCCCGCCGTCGACCGCGCCCTGGAAGCCAGCTTGCGCGCCAAGCTGGACGGCAAGGCCAAGCCGCCGGGGTCGCTGGGCCGGATCGAGGACCTGGCCGTCCAGCTGGGCCTGATCGAGGGGAGCCTCTCGCCCCGCGCCGCCCGCACCGCGCTGCTGGTGTTCGCCGGCGACCATGGCCTGACCGAAGAAGGCGTCTCCAGCTATCCGTCGAGCGTCACCGTGGCGATGATCGGCCTGTTCCTGAGCGGCCGGTCCAGCGTCAACGCCTTCGCCAAGGCCACGGGCGTGTCGGTGAAGGTCGTGGACGCCGGCGTCGCCGCCGAGCTGCCGGCTCATCCCGACCTGATCGACGCCAAGGTGCGCCTGGGCGCCCGCAACGCCGCCCGCGAGGCGGCGCTGACGCCGGACGAGACGGCTCTGGCCCTGACGCGCGGGATCGAAATCGCCGGCCGCGCCCTTCAGGAGGCGGACGTGCTGGCCATCGGCGAGATGGGCATCGGCAACAGCTCGGCCGCGGCCCTGGTCATGCACCGCCTGGCGCCGGCCCCGCTGGAGGCCTGCGTTGGCCAGGGCACGGGCCACGACGAGGCCGGTCTGGCCCGCAAGGTCGCCGCGATCGCCCGCGCCGCCGAGCGCAGCGACGCGACCGAGCCCCTCGCCGTGTTGTCCGAGTTCGGCGGCTGCGAGATCGCCATGATGGCAGGCGCGGTGCTCGGCGCGGCTGCGCGCCGGCGGCCGGTGCTGGTGGACGGCTTCATCGCCACCGCGGCGGCCCTGGCGGCCGTGCGCCTGGCGCCCGAAGCCCTCGACTACTGCGTCTTCGCCCACGGTTCGGCCGAGAAAGGTCACGCCGCGATGCTGGCGGCCCTGGACGCCAGGCCCCTGCTCGATCTTGGCCTGCGGCTGGGCGAAGGCACGGGCGCGGCGCTGGCCGCCCCGCTGCTGGCGGCGGCCGCCAACCTGCTGAACGAAGTCGCCGACCTCGCCGACGTGCTGGGATGATCGGCCGGCAGGTCCAGCTGCTGCTCTGCGCGGTGCAGTTCCTGACCCGCCTGCCGACCCCGGCCCTGCGCGGCTTCGAGCCCGATTGGATCACCCGCTCGGCCCGCTACTTCCCGCTGGTCGGCCTGCTGGTCGGCGGGCTCAGCGCTCTCGTGCTGCTGGGCGCGAGCCAGGTGTGGAGCGGCTGGGTTCCGGCGATCCTGGCCCTGGGCGCGGGCTTCCTGCTGACTGGCGGCTTCCACGAGGACGGCCTGGCCGACACCGCCGACGGCCTGGGCGGCGGCCAGACCCGCGAGCGGCGGCTGGAGATCATGAAGGACAGCCGGGTCGGGACCTACGGCGTCCTGGCCCTGGTCGTGGTGCTGGGGGCGAAGGCCGCGACCCTGGCGACGCTGACGCCCCTGAACGCCGCCCTGGCCCTACTGGCCGCCCACGGCGTCGGACGCGTGGCGGCCGTCGCCGCCATGGCCGCCCTGCCCCACGTCAGCGACCGCGCCGACGCCAAGTACAAGCCCGCGCCCGACGGCGTGAAGCCGGCCGAGGTGCTGGTCGCCGCCCTGCTGGGCCTGTGGCCGTTGTTGCTGGTTCCGCCGACCGCCGCCCTGGTCGGCCTGGCGCTGGCGGCCGCCCTCGCCATCGCCCTGGCCCTGCCCTCCCGCCGGCTGATCGGCGGCTATGTCGGCGACGTGCTGGGCGGGATCGAGCAGGTCGCCGAGCTGGGCGCGCTGCTGGGCCTGGCGGCGGTGCTGGCGTGATCCTGGCGGTCTGCCCGCTGAGCCGGCTGGACGAGCATCTGGCGGCGCATCGGCCTTCGCACCTCGTCAGCCTGTTGTCGCCAACCGCCGAGCTATCGCCGGTCGAGGGCGTGGAACGGCTGCATCTGGCCTTCCATGACATCGCCGAGCCGCGTGCCGGCCTGATCGCGCCCAGCGCGGACACCATCGCCGCCCTGCTGGCCTTCGCCGAGGGCTGGACCGGCGAACGACCGCTGCTGCTGCATTGTTATGCGGGGGTCAGCCGCTCGACGGCGGCGGCCTTCATTCTGGCCTGCGCCCGACGCCTGGACCGCGACGAAGCGGAACTGGCCCAGGCCCTGCGGCGCCTGTCGCCTTCGGCCACGCCCAACCGGCTGATGATCGCCCTGGCCGATGCGGCGCTAGGTCGTGAGGGACGGATGTCGGCGGCGATCGAGGCCATCGGCCGGGGCGCGGACTGCTTCGAGGGCGGGGCCTTCGCCTGGGATCTGGTTGGGGACCTGATCAGTAGGTGACCGTCGCCACCACCTGGTCGCCATAGGTCGCGGGCGCCGGCGTGGTCTGGGCCGGCACGCGGCCGTAGAGCGTCAGCGGCTGGGCGCCGCCCGTGCCGGTTCCGCCCGCTGTCTGGCCAGCCGTCGATCCCCAGGGCGAGGCGCGCGCCGCGTCATGGTAGATGCCGTAGGTGACGTACTCGCTTCCCGCCTTCATCCGCCGCGCCGTGGCCGAGGTTCCCTGCTGGCCGTTGTCCAGCCCGATGGCGTAGGGGGTGTCCTTGGTGCAGGTCACCGACATGGCGCTCTGGGCGTCCTTGACGGCGCTGAGCACGCCGGCGTTTCCGAAGCCGAGATTGCCGGTCGAGATCGTGCAGTCGGGGATCAGGGTGGCGCTGTAGGTGAAGGTCGCCGGCACGACCGCATAGCCGATCGTCACCCCCGCGCAGCTCAGCAGGTTCAGGCCCCAGAAGAAGTTCTGACCGGAAAAGCTGGTCGAATAGGCGCCGGGAACGGTCGTCGTCGTGGTCGTCAGCCGCAGATAGACGGTCTGGTTGACGTTGATCGAGGTTCCCGTGCCGGGACTGGCGGTTATGGTCGGCACCGTGCCGAACACCAGCAGGGACGAGGATCCCCAGGGCTGGGTGCGGCCGGCATCCTGATAGATCTGGAACGCCACGGTCGCCCCGCCGGGACCGACCAGATAGCGCCCGCCCGAGCCGTTCGAGCCGCCCGAGCCCGCGTCGAGATTAGGGCACAGGGTGTAGGAGAGCAGCGACGTCAGGCCCGTGCAACTGAAGTTCAGATTGGCCGTGGCGTCCACCGTCCCCGCCGTCAGCGGACTGAGGGTCGAGCCGAGATTGACGCTGGTGACCGAGGCCGTGCAGCTAGCGGCGGCCTGGGCCGAGGACGGCGCACCGAACCAGACGAAGGCGGCGACCAGCAGGCCGGTCAGGGCGACGAGGCGCGCCCGCCAGAGGCTAACGACAGACGGCGTCGACCACATGCCGGCCTCCCTCGCTGACGGCGCCGATGACCAGGCGCGCGAAGCATTCGTTTCCATCCTCGACGACAACGCGCAGGTCGGCGTCTTCGCTCACCCCGGTCAGGAACGCCTGCCCATCGTAGCCGACGATGACCCGCTCGGCGACGCCGGCGCGGATCACCTCGGCGCCGGGCGGCACGAAGCTTCCGTCCGGACGATGCAGGGTCAGCAGCACGGCCGGCGGGGTCTTGCCGACGCCGAAGCGGACGATCGCGCCGCCGTTGGCCATCGGGACCACGCTGCGCTCGGTCTGGGCGGCTTCCAGTTCCAGCGGCAGGTCCTGGCTGTCGATCGACAGGCGGTTGACGTCGAAGGCCTCGAGATTGCGCACCAGCAGGCGACCGTTGCGGTCGCTGCGGCCAACCTTCTGGTTCTGGTAGAGCACCGGCACGTCGGGGGCGCCGACCTCGACCAGGGCGAACGAGCCCTCGAGACGGTTGGTGGTCGCCGCGACGCCGCCGAGCCAGGCCACCGCGCCATCGACCTGCAGCTGGCCGCGCACCGCGCCGTCGGCGTACTGGGCGGCGGCCGAAACGCGGGCGTTGCGACCGCGATAGGCCGCCTGCCCCTCGAAACCCTGGTGAGCGCCCTGCTCGATGCGGGCCCGCCAGCCATAGGTTCCGTCGGCCTGGGTCTCGGCCCGGCTGGCCTCGACGAAGGCGGTGGTGTCGTCGCCCTGGACCTGCACGCCGGCAGACGAGGAACTGCGCGCGCCCAGCGGCACCGACAGGCCCAGGAAAGCGCCGGTGTCGCGCTGTTCTCCCCGGCTGACATAGCCGGTGAGATAGGCCGTCAGGCGCTCGCCGAAGGTATGGCGCAGAGACCCGCTCCACACCTGGCGGCGCGGACCAGCCGCGGCGGTCTGGGCGCTGTAGGAGGCGCTGGCCACAGGCGCTTCGCCCTTGCGCATCAGCAGGGCCAGCCGCAGGGGCGTCGAGACGGTGAACTGGTCGATGGCGCGCGGCGGCTCGTCGCCGCCCATCTTCCAGTTGCGGTAGAACGAGGGGCGCGAGGTGACGGCGGCCAGATCGCGATAGCCCGCCGTGGCGCGCATGCTCATGCCCGACAGGTAGAAGCCGGCGAAGCGGCTGTCGAAGACCACGGCCGCCAGCGCGCCGCTCTCGTCGTCGGTCCGGCTGGCGGCGAACGAGCCCGACACAACGCCCAGGCCGCCGACCTGGGCCGTCAGGCCGCCGCCGCCCTGGATCAGGCCCCCGCCGGCCTCGACATGACCCTCCACCGTCAGGGCGTCGAGCACGCCGTAGCGCAGGCTGGCCGAGGCGATGGGCGAACCGGCGTAGTCGGCGGACTCGACGCCGAAGCCGCGGCGGGCGAAGCCGGCCTCGGCCGAGAAGTCGGCCAGGCCCTTGCGCAGCAGCAGGGGCGTGGCGAAGAACGGCGCGCTGACGGCCACCTGCCGGCCGGCCGCGTCGTTCAGGACCAGGCGCACGTCGCTGTAGCCCTGGCCCGGCGGCAGGCCGTCGATCTCGATCGGACCGGCGCCCACCGGTCGGCTGAGGATCCGGGTGTCGTTGACGTAGAGCTCCAGCGTCGAAGGCGCGGCGGCCGTGGTCGCCAGGCGCGGCGACGGCATGGTGACGATGTCGGGGCGGGTGGCGAAGTCGCGCCGCAGCTGGAAGCCGGCCATCCGGATCGGGCGGGTCCAGGCGAAGCCGCCGTTGATGTAGTCGCCGGCCTTCAGCCCCATCATCCGCCGAGGCTCGAACCAGGACCACGTCGTGTCGAGCCGCACGACCCGTCCCGTGTCGCCGACACGGCTGGCCGCCACGCTGCTGGAGAGGGTTCCGAAGCGGCCGAAGACGCGGCCGTCGAGCGCCAGGCCCAGCGAATCCACCCCCAGGCCATCGCTATCGTCGACTTGGCCGCCGTCGGCGGAGAACACGTAGTTGAGCACCGCGCCCAGGTCCTGGCGCGGCGCCCCGGCCGCATCGCGGTTGGCGGCCAGGTTGAAGCGCTGGACGGCGAGCAGGTCGATGTCGGCATTGACCATCAGCCGCTGGCCGACGTCGTCATAGGCCGCCGACAGCCCGCGAAGCGCCGACAGATCCACCAGCCCCACGCCGCTGGCGGTCAGGCCCACGGCCCGCATCTCGTCGGCGCGCATCTCCAGGCGGCCGTCGGCCTCGCGCGCGACGGCGGCCACCAGGCCGGTGTTGCGCCCGTTGATCCAGACTTCCAGCTGAAGGTCTTCACGCATCGTCTCGATAGCCTTCAGGTCCGGCAGCGGCAGGTCCTGAGCGGAAGCCGAGGTTCCCAAGGCGGCGAAGGCGAGACTGAGGGCGACCGCTTCAGTCGCTCTTGAGCGGCGCATCGATTGGCCCGGTGTCGGTGTCGGCGATCAGCCGCACGCCGGCGGCGGGCTGGAACGCCCCCGCGGGCCAGGAGACTTCCGCTCCGGGCAGGACATAACCCACAAGGCCCTTGCGTTCGGCAAGGACCGCGCCGCTGGCGTCGCCGATGCGCAGGTTGGCCAGGCGCAGGCGACGGGTTCCGGTGTTGCGCCCGACGAGGGCCGCGCCGCCGTCCTCGGACGGCCGCAGGCGCCACTCGATCTTGGGCCGCTCGCGACCGGAACCGAAGAAGAGAGGGATGGAATGGCGCATCAGCAGCGTGACCTGCCGGCCGGTCTCGCTGAGCGGCGGCGGCAGTTCGTCGACGATCAGGCGGTAGGATTCCTCGGCCTCCGGCGGGCGGCCGTCGAGCCGCACCACCCGCACCGTGCGGCTGGCGCCCGGGTCGACCTTGGCGATCGGCGGGCTCACGACGACGCCGGTGGCGGGCACCAGCACGTCGCGGCCGTTGGCCTGGGTCCAGCGGAAGACCCGGATCTGGACGTTCAGCGCCGCGGCGTCGTCATTCTGCAGCGTCAGGGTGGTCGCGTTCTGGCCGGCGGGCAGGTCCAGGCTCACCGGGCTGACGCGCAGCGACGCGGCGGTCGCCTGCGCGCCGCCGAGCGCGGCCAGGGCCAGACCGGCCAGGAGAGCGACCGCGCGCATGGTCAGTAGGTGATCGTCACCGCGACGAGGTCGCTGTAGGCGCCCTCGGCCGGGGTGGACTGGGCCGCGACGCGGCCATAGGCGGTGTAGGACTGCACGGCGCCGTTGCCGGTGCCGGCCTGGGTGTCGACGTTCTGGGTGACGCCCCAGACCTGGGTGCGGCTCGCGTCGCGGTAGAGGGCGTAGCTGACCGTGTCGTTGGCGGCGCTGGTCATCTTGCGCGCGGCCACCGTGGCCCCCGTGCCCGCCCCGGCGCTCAGAGCGACGGTGTAAGGCGTGGAGTTCGTGCACTGCACGCCGATGGTGCTGGTAGTATCGATATTGGCGTCGATGACGCCGCGCGACCCGAAACTCACATTAGAGGCCGACTGCACCTTGCATTCGCCCTGGATGGTCAAGTTGACCTGAAAGGAACTCGACGCCGTCGCAGCGGTCGCCGAACCAGACATCGCCATGACCGCAAAGGTTCCAATGACGAAAACTGAAGTCGCTATTTTTTTCATGTCCGGCCGCCCCTTCTGGAAATTCGAACAGGTTTTCACTCGCGTAAGACTTGCTGCTCTCGCCATTGCCGAGTGATTAACGTGTATTAGGGGTCGGGTGCGACGGCCCGCCGCACAGGTTCACTCGCCCGAGCGGGGAATTTCGATACACGTCTCTATCGAAAGTGGCGGTAAGTCCACTTTTGGGACGCGGAAAGATTGAGTCAGTAAGGAAAACGTCGGTTTTCGACCACTGTTACGCAAGCTTGGCCGCAACAACGGAATTTCGCCCTTTTCCGTAAAGTCCGGACCCGTTGCAGAGGCAACATGTCGCACTTGGCCGACGAGGGAAAAATGGGGGTCTCGGCCTTTCCCCGCAACGGATGCGCCGGCTTTCGACAAAAGCCGGAGACGACCTCCAAGCCGGGACGCCGCCAGACCGGCAGCATGACGGCGTTGGTCGGGCGCTTCACCGCGACGCCGACCGCTCCTCGCGGCCTCGCCTCTCCCCCGAAGACGGCCGCCCGACCGCCGCTTCGCCCTCCCCGCCCCCCGCGGGCGAGGCGGCGGTCCCCGGAGGGGGAACGTCCGGCCGCGCTACGGCTTCCTAGTAGTAGGAGGCCCGCTATGCCTGACGCCGATCCGACCAAGATCATTCCGCCCGCTCGCAAGCCCGATCTTTCCGTCCAGCCAGAGGAACGCGCGGCGGCCGCCGATCGTGACGCCGTCGATCTCGAAGAGCCCCGCACCGTCCGCTACTGGACCGAAACCCTGGGCGTCAGCGAGGAACAGCTGCACACGGCCGTCGAACACGCCGGCGTGTCGGCCGAGGAGGTGCGCAAGTACCTGGGCAGCCACAGCTGAAAGCGCTCGCCCCGCCCCGGATTGCTACGTGAACGACACTCGACAGACGCATCACAACCGCGAGGGTTTAGTTAATTCGATCGCTTGACTCTAGGATGTGCGACGCGTTGAACTGCGTGTGAACCTGCCGGGGGGCGAAGGTGTCGACACTGTCAGCGACGGGCTTTGGCCTGCTCTTCATCATCCTGCTCTGTCTTGGGCTTTGGGCGGGCCGCCGAAAGACGCCGCCCGCCTATGAGCCCGATCTCGCGACCTTTCTGACCCTGCTGGCGAACCGCGGCGGCGTGGTGGCCGAAGACGACCGGCTCCTGGACGATCCGTGCTGGGAACAGGCTCTGGCACTGGGCCTGGCAAGCGCGGGCGGCGCCTGGAGCACCCAGGCGGCGCTGACCGGCCGCGGTCGTCGCTTCCTTCGCGCGCACCGACGGCTGGTCGCCGACCACGTGAAATCCATGATGCCCCTATCGACCGCCGGGCCGCCGCCACGGTCTCCGGCCGATCGCCGCAGGGCCGCCATGCTGGAAGAAGAGTGGTAGGCCTGGAGGGCGTGCGAAAAGCGAGGTCCATCAGTCACATGCGCTGTCAAACCGCTACTGAGGCCATATAAGCGATTCAAAGACTTAACAGGCGAGTGTCAAACCTTGCTGGGCGCCAGATTAGCCGCCTAACAAGCCAGCACCTACGCTAGGTCGATTGACTCTTCCGGCCGACGAGAAGAGAACATTTGCGGAACATTCTGGAGCCGACAAATGCCCTCTCCTCCGCGCTCAAGAGCGCGTGACGGCGTACGCCCACGCGTCTACCTGACCACCATCGCCAAGCTGACCCGAGTTCGAGCGTCATCCGCCGACCCGGATTCCCGGACGCTGCATTTCACCTTCCCCCAGAACACCGGCGGCTCGAGCCGATCGGCGGCGGCTTTTGTCGAGGTCGGAGACGTGCCCGATTTCGTCGGAGAGAGCGCCTGGTTCGAAATGGAGAAGGTCCAGCGCGGCGCCGGCCGGCGCTGGCCCTGGTGGCGCGCCGTGCGTCAGGTGGAGCCGCCGGCAGGTGCCTGAGCCATCCCCCAGCGATCGCCGGAAGGCGGCCCAGCTGAGCGACACCTTCGCTGGCGTGCGTCTGGTCGAAGCCCTGGAGCGCGGCTGGGAGATCGGCTTCCGCTGCCAGTTCTGCGGCGCAAGCAAGACCTGGCGGCGCGACGTCATGCTCGGCCGGGCGCGCCCCCTGTTGAACTGCACCATGGACCAGATCCAGGCCAAGGCGGTCTGCCCTCGGTGCCAGGGACGCATGCCGATCATGACGTTCAGCGGCGTGCTCCAGCCGGCCAATCCGGAGCGCGCGCGCTGGGAGGTCATCAACACCCTGCTGGAGGCGGGGCTGATCCCCGCTCACTACGGCTACGGCCACAATGGTCGATGACCCGTGGCGCAGATCTGGCCAACCCTGCGGCGCATCAAGTCGTCGTTGACGATCCGATGCATCCGTTGCGGCAACGTCGCCGTTTGGAGTCGCGAGAAAGCGATCGTCAACCTTGGCGGCCACACCATGCCGCACGAGATCCGTCGCAAGTTGAGATGCAGCCGGTGCGGCGCTCAGGGCCGCAAAGACCTAGTCGATGTCGATGCACAGATGTAGCGTTTCAAGCATGACCGAATGGAAGAAGCCCGATCGCGCGCCTGACCACGAGCAGTTCGAGGAGGGCGCGCCACCCGACGACATCAAGCAGATCGAGAGTGATGCGCGCCATCACTTCGAACTCTTCGTCGACATGGGCGACCCGGAACATGCCCCTCGTGGGTGGTGGGTGCTGCGCCGCTGGGACCGGCGGGCCGACGATGTGTAACCTCTACAGCCTCAAGACGGCCGACCTGTTCGAGACGTGGGCGAAGGTCCTGCGCCTGCCGGTCGTGTGGGAGGGCCAAGCCAGCAACTTCGAGCCGCGACCTGAAATCCGCATGACCGAGGCGGCTCCGATCGTTCGGCTTGTCGAGGGCCGGGCGGTCGTGTCGATGACGCCCTGGGGCTGGCCAGGGCCGCGCGGCCCTGTCTTCAACTTCGTCAGCGAGGGGCGCGACTTCTCCTCAAGCGACCGCGTACTGATCCCTGCGGACGCCTTCTATGAGTTTACGGCGCCGCAGCCAGGCCAGAAGCGAAAGACGCGCTGGCGCTTCACCATGCCGGCCAGCCCGCTCTTCTGGATCGCCGGCATCGTCAAACACGGCGCATGGGCCATGCTGACGACTGAGCCGGGGCCAGACATCGCGCCCTACCACGACCGCCAGGTCGTGGTGCTTCCCGGTGAGCGTGGCCGGGAATGGCTCGACCTTACCGGGCCGCCCGCCGAAATCCTTCAGGCCTTGCCCGCCGGCGCCCTCGCCGTCGAGAGGGATTTTCCACCACCAGCCGTTGACCTTTTCACCGCATGAGCGAGCCCATCGACTACTGGCGCGAGGTCGTGCGCCGCGGCGTACTGGCCGTCGGCTATTCGCTGCAACGGACGGTTGGAGAGCCGATCCTTTCGGCCGAGCTTGTTCAGCCCCAGGAAGGCTTGATGCTTCGCGCCGCCTACGCCGCGATCGAGATGCACAAGCTGGCGGGCGTCGAGAGCGGCACGCTGGTCCACGCAGCCCGTCGGCGGCTGGCAGCCGCCCTAGCGGTCAGCCCGGCCGCCCGAGAGCTAGCGGCCTATCAGGAGCTGCTTACGGCCCGTCTATGGGCGGAAGTGGCGGACGATCCGCCTCGACGCTTGGAGAGCCTCGCCTACCCGCACGAGGAGTAGCCTCAGGGCAGGATCGAGGCGGCACGGTGGGCGTTCTTTCACCATGCTCACCCCCTACGGCCACACCTTCAGCATCACCGCGCGCGGCCAGAAGTGGTCCGGCATATGGGAGGTCGACGGAAAGGACGTCTGCATCACCAGCGCCTTCGGATCGGCACGCCGCCCAGCTGGCCGTCGGTCGCCGTCTGCAGTTGCGGAGGCCGCGCTGGCTGACCTCGTGGCGGCGTGGTGCGCGCGCTAAGCGCCCGCCCCCCAGCTGCTGGCGAAAAGGCTTAAGCCGGCCAGCAAAACGCCCACCAGAAAGGCGCCTGTCGCAACGATCAGCCACCCTCGATTTCGACTGTGCCAGCGGTTGAAATGCATTTTCCTCGCCGCGCTCAGTCGCTGCCTGGCGGCGTACCATTCGTTTTCGTATTGGTGCTGAAGCGCCCAGATCTGGATGTTCACCCACCCAGTCACGGCAATGCCAAAGGCGAAGCTGAATAGAGCCAGGGCGATGGCCACCTTGGCGCATGCGGCAAAAGCCACTTTGCCGGCCAGCGCTCCGATCAGGCTGAGCGTGGCGACCGCCGCGCCGCCGTTCATGAGGAACGTGGAATTGACCGCTGCGCCATAAGCGCGACTGTGGAAATTCTCCGACATCAGGCCGCCGCAGCGCCTGGCTCATAGGTCAGGTGACGCCAGAGCCATTGGTCGAAGGTCAGGGACGCCACGTAGTCCTGATAGGTCCGCGCCGGCGGAGCCCACTTCACGCCGAAGTGGTCGATGACCTTCGGATGAAGCGGCACCTCCGGCAGCTGGGTGTCGGTCGCCGCAACGATCTTTCGCGCGATGTCAGCGTGCTCCGGCGCAAGGCCCAGGAAGTCGCATATGGGGTCCGCAAGGCGGCTGTAGGTGACAGGCGCCGGATGCCAGAACATGTTGAAGATCTGCTCGTCACGGAACCAGCTTTCGATCCATTCCCCCATGGCGACGTCGCTCAGTCCGTCGAGGAAGCGGTAGCGGGCACGGTGGGTGTCCATCATGCGATCAAGGTCGAACTTGCCGCTGAAGTCGAAGGCAAGGTAGCGGCGGCGCGCCTCTAGCGGGTGGAGGCCAGAGCGTCGCAGTTCGTTGACCAGAAGGTCGCCCGTTGCGATTGGGCCAGGCACCCCCGGGATGATCCGATCGTCATGGGAGTCGAACGGCCACAGCGGCCGAAAGTAGAGAGCTGGCAGCCGCAGAGCTTCGCAGCCTTGCGGCGGCGCAGGCTGCTTGCGCGTCACTTGGTAGATGACGCGATCCGTACCGGCCGCGGCCAGCGCCTCGCGCGCGCCTGGCTGCTCGCCATCGATGTAGCTGACGCTGTCGGGAAAGTCCGGAAAGTAGTCGGAGATCTTCCCGAAGCACTCGGCGAGCCGCCCCATCTGGCAGTTGCCGTAGAACAAGATCCTGGAGCCCATGCGGGAAATCTACCGCAACCTCCGGGCGTGGTCTACTGCGGCCACCAGATCCCGGTCGGCGCCACCGAGTACGTCAGGTTGATCCGGTCTCCAGGGCCGACCGGAATGGGCCAGGTCGGCGTCGCCGAAGCGATCTGCGACCCGTTCAGCTTGATGCTCGACACCGTGCCGCCGATCAGCAGCAGCGTGGCGGGCGAACCGAACGGATTGTAGAGGTCGACGCCGGAGGCCGGCACGCTCAGAGCCACGGCGGAGCGGTTCTCGTTGTAGCCGGTGTTGCCCGTGATCCGCTTGAAGCTCGTGCCGGCGTCGGCCATCTGATCGACGAGCCCCGCGATGCGATTGCCGCGGACGTTCGCCCCCTTGATGTCGACGTAGGTCGCGCCATTTTCGGCGATGATCCCATAGTCCTGGTAGCCGGTCAGCTCGGAGGTCGCGCCGCCTCCGTAGCGGCCGCCATGAACCTCGATGCCGCGGACGTTCGGCCCGATGATCAGGCCGGCCGATCCTGCGTTGGCGTCGTCGAAGTTGTTGCCGTGCACCTTCAGATTCGACAGCGTGATCTCCCGGCCGCCGCGGATGTTGATCCCGTGCCGGCCGTGGCCGCTGATTTCACAGTCGGCGACCATCATGTTGATCACGGCCTGCGGATAGACGCCGCCACGGTTGGTGCCGTCGACATAGATGCCGGTGTCGCTGTCGCCCAGTTGGCCCTTGACGTCACAGCCCATCAATTTGAAGCCGCCGATGTAGGCGTTGTTCGAGCCGGTGGGGCCGCCCAGCCAGACGGGGTGCTCGCCCGAAGCGTCAATGTAACTGTTCTGCACCCGGAATTCGAGGATGCCGTTCTCCGGCATCTGCTGGATCCGGAGGTTGTTCCTGGCGGCGTTGCCCAGGTAACTCCGGTCGATGGCGCAATCCTCGCACCCCGTCACGAGGACCCCGTTCTGATAGCCCTTCAGCCGCGGCCCCAGAACGCTCAGGTTGGTGTGGTTCACCTCGGTGCAGAGGTTGGTAACGCCGGGCGCGACGCCCAGGCCGTACTGCGCCGCAGAGGCCAGCAGGAGGCCGGTGACGTTGTTGGCGCCGGCGTTGTTCGTCGGATCGTACTGACCCGAAAGCGCGATTTTGTCGCCATGGACGAAGGAGCAGCCATAGCATGCCAAGCCGATCATACCGCCGGCGATGAAGAGGCTCTCAAGACGCCCGCTGTTGACGCCAGCAAGCACGATGTGGGGGTGCGTCATGGGCGTGCCGGGCGCCTCGGGCGTTCCCCAGCCGTGAAACAGGTACAGGCCCTTAATTTCCACGTCCTGCGTCGGCAGGAGATTACCTCCAGACGAGGCGGCGACACGGATCGTCGGGCCGTAGTTGGTCGAGCGCTGGAGAATCGTACCCAGCGCCCCCCCCCGCGCGCCCTCGATCGAGACCTTGCCTACAGAGATGTCGATGATTTGGGAGAGGGTCAGCGATGCCGCCGGCAGGTTCATTCGAACTCTGTTGGCCAGGTTGTTGACGCGCTTGAAGGTCGCGGCCGCGACCATCCGCTGAACGTAGGTATCGGCCACCAACGCGCCACTGAAGACGAGCGAGCGCAACTCGATCGGCACAAACTGCTCCAGGCAGATATCCTCGACGTCGCTCAGCGACATCTCGACGGTGCGCGCCACAGCGCCGGTAGCGTCGAGGATGTGGAACACGTTCTCCGCCTTGTCGGCGCCGATCGCGCTCCGCCCTGTCTCAGGGTTGACGTTCGAGAACTGGTCGTTGGCGGCGCCAAACTGGGTAGCCAGCGCCGCGATGTCCTGCGCCTGGGCCACGCCGGTCGCCGGCACGCCCGCAGCGACCTGCACCCCCACCAACTTTTCGAGGCCGGTAAGGGCCTGCATCGCCTGTAGTTGGCTGGTGCGGATGGGCGCGTCGACCATGATTTGCTCACAGGTTTGCGGCCCGTCGGGTGACCCGGCGGGCTAGATGTTCAGGGGGTGGTGGCGTGGTGGGGCGGCCGGCTAACGGCTGCGCAGGCGGTCGATCCAGTTGCGCGGCTTGACGGCCTGATTAGCTTTGTCGATCAGCGACACGGCGCCGTCGGCGCGGGCCCGCTCGGCTTCCTTGACCGCCTCTTGGTCGATCGAGAAGGCCATCAGCGGCTTGACATAGGTGTTCCAGATCATGGCCCGTTCGGCCTCCGGGCTGGATGCCAGCGGGATCCCGCTGGGAGCCGGCAGGGAGGGCTTGGCCGTGTCGGGGATTTGGGCGCGCAGGTTCTCAGGAACCGGGATCGTCGGTCCCCGCGCCGGCGTCGCGCACGCGGTCAATGCCAGCGCTCCAAGCAGCCAGGTCACCGTCAGGATCTGTCGAAGCGTCGAGCGCATGGTGGGCCTCCTGGGCTTTGCGCTGGATGGTGGTGGTCTTGGTGGCGACCTGGCCGGCCACTTCGGCCGCGCCGGCGCTGACATCGGCCTGAACCGCGGCGGTGGCGGCCCGGCCCTCCGCGGCCTTGCGCCGTCCGAAGGGGTCGAAGTTCCAGGCCAGAGCGACGACGGCCCCGATCACGACCACGATGGCCACGGCGCCGAACCCCCATTGAAGGGCGGTCCAGGCGGGAAGCTGGATCTTCATCGGAAGATCCTCTTGGCCTTGGCCAGCCAAGCAGAGCGCTCCGTCAATCCGATCACACCGCCATTGACCGCTCGGGTGATGGCCTCGACATCGTCGCGATCGGCCTCATCGTTGAGGGATTTCTTCCCCCAGTAAGTCAGCGCCAGGCGCGCAGCGATTTTGGGCTCTGCGGCGCTGTCCGGATCATCCTCCACGCCGAAGGCGCGGTAGTTGGCCCGGCCGGTCAGTTGGATCAGGCCGCGGCCTCGGTAGCGCCAGCCGTCGCCGGGCTGGGTGTTTCCCAGATCGGCCCGGCCGCCATAGACCTTCTCGGCCAGCCTGGATGGCGCCCGAGCGTACGGCTCGGCGCTGGCGACCGTGGGAAAGCGGCGGGGCCAGACGGCCGGCAGCCGTTCGGCCGAATAGGAGAGGTTCTCCTCCAGCCGCGTGAACCCACCCGACTCGTGCGCGACCTGGGCCAGGAAGTGGCAGACCCGCAGCGGGGTAGTCAGACCGACAGCGGCGCGGCCGGCTTCGAGCGCCGACACGATGGCCAGGGCGTTGGGGAGCGGGCAGCCGGGCGCGAAGGCCCGGAACCGGTCCTGGGTGATGATCTCGGTCATGGAATGGTCCTTCAGCCGAAGGCGAGCATTTCCGGGCGCGTGGTGTTGCGCGCGACCTCGCCGAATTCGTCGTGGTAGGTGATCAGCGTGCAGCCCCGGCGGCTGATCAGGCCTTTGCCGAGGGCGTAGTCGTCCGAAGGGGCCAGGGACGGGTGCTGAACCGCCACCATCCCACCCTTCTCCTTTTCGTGGATGTGATGCTCGTGACCGCGGTGGCCGTAGGCGTAGACGCTCTGACCCCACATCTCTCGGAACATCGAGGCGAAGATGCCGGCGTAGTCCGTCAGCTTGGCGCCATGGCCGTGGTGGACGCCGATCATGACCTTGCCGAAGCGGAGGGCGTAGTAGTCGAGCTTGGAGTTCACCACCGTCAGCCGGGGCTCGGCACCGTAGATGTGGGCAAGCATGCGGCGGATCATCTTCGACGAGGCCAGATCGTGATTTCCTGTCGCCCAGATGACGTAGACCTGGGCGTGGGTCCGCAGGCCTTCGTCGATCACGGCTAGGGCCACATCGAGCGTGGCCTCGACCATGTCGTCGAAATCGCCGTCCGAATGCAGGACGTGGCGGCTGGTTGGGGTGACCGGCGAGAGCCCGTCGTAGTGCATGGCGTCGCCGCCGAAGCACAGCACCAGGCGCTCGGCCTTCGGCGCCACTCCAAGGGCATGCGCGGCGCTGCCGATGATGGTCCGCTTTGCGATCGCGACGTCCCAGCAACCGGCCGGATCGTCCGAGCTGATCTTCTCGCCGATGTGAAGGTCGAAGAGGCCGAGGAAGTTCGTCAGATTGTCGTTCGCGTGCTCTGGCAGGTCCACCGGCTCGAAGCGCCGGAAGTCCTTCAGCCGCTCGTCGCAGCGGGCCATGATGGCCTCAATCGACGCGGCCTCCGGATGGAGGCGCTGCCAGCTTCGCGTGCCGTCCTCGTGCCTGCGCTCGCGGGTCACCTTACCCACGGTATAGCCGGCCGGCACTCCCTCCTCCCAATGGCCCGGCGCGTATCCTGCGCGCGCCGCCCTCGCCTTCACCGCGCGGAAGGCGTCACTGATGTTGCTCGCGCTGACGCCCAAGGCCTCGCCCGCCTTCCGGTAGGAGCCGTGCACGTCATAGGCCTCCATCAACTGCCATTGCCGGTTGGTGGCGAACTCCTTCAAGCGCTCGTCGATCAAGGCGCGGTCTCCTTCACGGTGACCTGGCCCTCAACGGCCAGGGTGTGGGGCTCGTCGTCGCGCTCGACGTCCGCCTTGAAGCCGCCCTTGCCGGCGGAGAAGCCGACCCGCAACTCGGTGATCGCCACCAGGGCCACCATCACCAGGAATAGGACGGCCAGACAGATCGTGGAGAGCGCCTTAACCCGCTCCCGCTCGACGCCGAGCGACCATGGCCCCATCCAGAGGACGAGGACGATTGCGGCGGCGAACAGGGTCAGGGCCATCGCCGCTCCCACCTGCGCCCAGAAGCGCGCTGGAGCGGCGGCGAGCATGGCCCGCCAAGTGCGACCGATCACTTCGACACCCGCGGGCGGGCCGCAGCGCGTTGCGGTCGCTCCTCCAGCTTCTCGTCTAGCTTGGTCACCAGGGAGATCAGGTGCTCGACCTGAACCTCCAAACGGATCACCGCCCGGTCGTGCCCCTCCACCGCGCCCACGCGCCGCTCCAGGTCGGCAACCTTTTGCCGGAGGGCGCCGTAGGCGATCAGCGGGCCAGCAATGGACATCGCGACCGCGGCGAGCGCGATCCAGGCTTCCGGGTTCATGCCGGCTCCTAAGGTCGAGTTTTCGGAAGCACGGCAGGAACAAGCTGCGCCGCTCAGCATTCAGCAGGGGTCAAATCCCCTTTGACAGCGCACGACTACCGCGAAGGCCCCGGCAAACACCGTCCCAAATCCGCCGGGGCCTTTCACGGGCGCTGACGCGCTAGGCGTAGGCGTCCAGCTGATGGGCGATTTTGGCCCAGGCCTTCGTGTAGGCGTCGAACTGGGCGTAGACGGCCGGGTCACGACCCTCGTCGTTGTCCCAAGGCTTGGCCTTCCAGCGCGGATACGCCTCGCGCAGGGCCTTGAACGCGGTCAGCAGCTTGTTGAAGTCCGGCAGCAGGTCGGGATGCTTCGCGGCTACGGCCAAGAGGGCGGCGTCTTCGTCCCAATCCACGAGCACATTGGCTGCGTTCTCAAGATAAGCCGGATTCCAGGTCCGGATCGGCCAGCCGTCGGCGTCGCGGCCAAGGGTGTCTTGGGCCGCTCCGCCGATGAAGTTGCCCATCAGAGGGCGCAGCGCGCCGAGCATGCGCGTGAGTGACAGGGACCTGATGGCCTCAATCTGCTCTTGCTGTGCTTCCATGATTTTCACCTGTCTAGCAGCGATGCGAAGCTGCTGGATTGCGACCCCCACCGCGATCAGGCCCACGATCAGGGTCTGGTAGCGGTTCAGCCAGAATTCGAATGGGTGCTGAAGGCAGGCGCATAGGTGTTTCATGCGCCCCACATAACACGGCTATGCCGCCATCATCAGAGCCACGTTCACCGCGCCGCTGGCCTTGACGGCCAAGTTCGCGGCTTGATTGGGGTGGACGCCGTCGGTCGTGTAGTTCGGCAGCCAGATGGTCCCGTCGCCCAGCACGGGGGCGATGTCGTGCACACCGGCCAGGCGCGGATGCGGAAGGGTGCGGAGCCACGCGTTATAGGCCGCGACCTTCCCTCCGCTGAGGTCGGTCTGGGCCGTGGTCGTCCAGTCGCCCGACGTCCACGGCGGCATGGTTACGCCCCAGATCCGCAGGTGCGCTGGCAGGCTGTCCAGGAGGGCGAGATAGCGCGCCTGGGCCTGGGCCAGGGTCTGTGTGTCGTTGAGGAAGTCGTTGACCGACAGCGGCACGACAGCCTCGGTCGCGTAGTCGGCCAGGCCGAAGCGCAGCGGATGCGAGGCGTTCAGCTGGCCGATCGACATGGTGCGCCGCGCGACGTTGATGTACGGCATCGCGTCGCCGATCGAGCGACACAGCGTTCCCAGCTCATAGGCGGCGTCGATCTGGTCGCCCCGGCCATAGTGGGTGCTGTCGATAAGGAGCCAGGCAGTCGGTTCGCTATGCGGTCCGACGATCGCCGCCGGCGTGGACATGACGCTAGCGATACCCCCGGTCATCGCGCCACCTAGCGTCAGGTCCGCAGTCGTCGTGCCTCGGAACAGCACGTCGCTGCCGCCCTTGATGGTGTCGGCCTGGTAGGGGACGCCGACCCCGCAGTGACGCCAGCGTCGCGGATAGATGCTGTCGCCCTTGGCCAGCGGATAGGCCAGCAAGTCGCTCACGATACGCTGGCCGCTCGGCACGGTTCCGTTCGCGGCGCCGCCCCACTTGATTTCCGACCACGGGCCGGTGCTGGCCTTGGCCATCGAGGCGTGCACGGTCATGTCTGCGCCGATCGGCGTCTCGCCGTTGCTGGCGCCGACGTAGGAGCCGACCTCGACGAAGGCCACGCTGTCCACCGCGACCTGCACCTTCTGGAACGACATGCTCATCGTCTCGAAGCGCGCGGTGTCGAGCACGTCCGGGAAGAAATGGCGGGTGGCGACCACGCCCAGATAGGGCGCGCGGCCGCTCGTGACCGTGGCTGAGCCCCTGGCGCTGGTGGCCGTGACCTTGCAGCGCAGGACGGGACCATCGCCGGCCTGGACGGTACGGGACGCGCCCGTGGCGCCTGAGATCGCCACCCAGGCGCCGTTCGAGAACTTCTCCCACTGATAGGCGAAACCCGTGACCTCGCCGTTCCACGTGCCTTGGCCGACGGTGACGACCGAGCCGGCCCTGGCGAGTCCGGAGACTACGGGCAGCACGAGGTTTCGCGGCGGCTGCGGCGCCTGGCCGCAAGCCATAGGCCAGCCCTTGGCCAGCCCGTAGGACTTGGGAAGCGGCATGGGCTCAGCTCAGGCTGGAGTTGATGACGGTGGGCGCGCCGCCGATCGCGGCCAGGCGGATCGACGCGTTCGCGCCAGCGACGACGCCAAGCGTGCCGTTGGCGGTCAGGCTTGCGCCGGTGACATCCAGCGCCGTCACGCCGTCCGGCCCCAGAACCTGCAGCTTGATCGTCGCGCCGTTCCAGGCTCCGGCCGTCAGGGCCCAGATGTACGAGCCGGCCGCGATGCCGGTCACCCAGTCGGAAGAGCCGCCGCTGGAGATCGAGGCCAGAGCGCTGGCCAGAGTGAACGCTTGATCGGCGATGACCACGGCGCCGACGTTCACAGCGGTGCCATCAGCGCGCACGACCGTGTTGGGGATGCTCATCGGCATTCTCCATGAGAAGCTTGGGCGGCGTTAGCCGCAGATGTTGGGGGGCGGCGGTCCGGCGTCAGAACTTGATGATGAACATCACCGCCACGTTGGTCGGGCGGGTTTCAGCGGCCGTGCGAGGGGTCCCGTTCGTGCCGTCGGTGGTCGGGTTGCCGGTGTCGGTGATGATCGTCGGGCTGACGCCCGCCGTGCCGGAGAAGCCGCTTCCGGTGCCCTGTTGGCGGGCGTTGTCGATCGAATGATGGTGGCCTTGGAAGGCGTCGGCCTGGGTCGTGCCGAGCGTTCGGCCGGCGTCGACGCCGCGACCGTTGTCCCAGCCGCGGGCGAACTGGCCTCGCATGTCCGGCAGGTTGAAGGTGGTGGTGCCGTTGCCCGCGCCATAGATCGTTCCGATCTCGGCAAACAGATCGGCATAAGTGGTGCGCGACACCGCCGCGCCGTTGCATTCCAGCCAACCGGCCGGGACGTTGCTCGAGGCCCGCGTACGGATCTCACCGATGAGCATTCCGGTGCTGTTGGCGGCGGGCGACTGGAACTGCCAAGCCGCGCCGTCATAGGCGAAGGTGTAGGTCTGCCCGGAAACGATCTCACCGCCCTTGAGCGCTGCGCCGCGGTCCTGGATGGCGACTGCGCCCAGGCCGTTGAGATTGAGGGTCGCCGCGCCCGTGTTGGTCGTGGTGACCTTGATCCGCACGGCCATGCCCGCCGTGAGACCGGTTACGGCAGGCGTCACCGAGGCGGTGATAGCGTTCGCGGTCCCGGCGCCGGCAGCGTAAACCAGCGAGCCGCTCTGAACCGCCGCGATGGTGGCGTACCGCAGATCGGCGCTCGCTTGGCTGATCTTCGCGCCAAGCCGCTCGCCGATGAAGGGCGCGCCGCTGTAGACGGCGATATTGCCTGAGACGATGGAGGTCTGGCCGTAGGCCACCGTCACGACGTAGGCGGCCACATAGCCCGCGTCGGGCGCCGGCGTGACCTGGGTCCCGGTCGCGGCCGCCACGCCCGCCTTAACCGCCACCAGGCAGAGGTCACGGCGAAGCGTCTTGGTGGTGTCGCCGCTGTTGTTCGGACCCGACCAAGCCTGTGACGGATTGTCGGCGTTATAGTAGGCCAGCAGCTCGTCACCGGCGTCGGTTTCGCTGAACGCGACCTGGACCAGATAGTTGACCGAGAAGCCCGTGGTCGCCGGCGCCGGGCAGGACAGCGTGTAGCCGTCGAGCGTGATGCCCTGCTTGAGCACCTGGTGGGTGGTGTCGGCCGCTAGCGAGCCGAACGAGGTCGCATCGACATTGGCCAGGGCGTAGATCTCGCCGGCGCCGACCTTGACTTGCATGGAGGCCGGGCTGGTCGGGGTGCAGTCCAGCCCGTTGAGCAGGGTTCCGGTTCCCAACACGGCGCTTGCCAGCTTGGCCACGGCGATCATGCTGTTGCGGTTCTGCAGGTTGATGTCGTTCGAGCGCGGGATCGCGCCCGGCCAGACGATGCTGCGGTCCATTCACGTGCTCCTGGAAGAAGGGTCGTCAGATCGCGAGCGGCCGGCCGGCCTCGGTGACGATCGGAACAGCGCCCTCGGTCACGAGGACGACGAAGTTTCTGGGGTAGGCAAAGCGGACCCACACGCGGGTCGCGACCGGGCGAACGCTGGTGATCGCCTCGGCCACATCTTCTGCGCTCACGGTCGGTTGGACCATGGAGGCGTCGGTCCACTCGATTTCCGAGACTGTGTCGTAGGCCCCAACAGCGATATCCCAGCCGGCGACATAAGGGATGCCGGCAACCGCCGGCAGTTCCACCTGCACGAAGGCCTGATAGGTGAGCGACGGCTCGGCCCAGGACCCCGCAGTGTCGAAACCCCAGATGGCGACGTCCCAGGCGCCGGTGTCGGCCATGCGCCCTGGCTCGATGATCACCGGCGCGTTGCCGGTCAGATCCTCGATCACCTTGGAGAGGCCCGCCCGCGTCGCCCGTTCTCGGAACAGGTTGGCGATGATCCGAGAACGGAAGCTGGTGTCGCTCTGCCCCTGCCCTCTCAGCAGCCTGACGCCGAAGAAGTCGGCGGCGATCAGGTCGACCCACCCGTCCGAGGCGGTAAGAATTCGGGTCTGGAGCTTGGCGTAGGCGTAGAGGTCGTAGACGAAGGCTAGCGCCCAGGCAGCGCCCTCGAACAGGCCGTCAAGGACGGGCGTCTCGCCCAAGCCGAACCAGGATCGCGGCAGCAGGCCCTTGAGACGGGCCTTCATGTTGGCCTGATCGCCGATCACGCCAGATCCACCGTCACCGCGTCGGCCCGGATCGCCTGTTTGGCGGTGGCGACCATGTCGGCCACACCGCCGTTCAGCAGAACGCCGGTGACGTTCGACACCCCGCCGCTGGCGGCATAGGCCACCTGCGCAAGCCGGGTGTAGGCGAGCGCTTCGCCCAGGCCAAGGCCAGCGATATACGTGACGAGCGCGTCCTCGACCTGGGCTTGGACCGTAGCGGGCGTGTAGCCGGCGGCCACCGCGATCGTCATCGACACGTCGGCGGAGACCAGCACTGGCGCGAAGACGCCGAAGGTCGAAGTCAGCGGCCGGACCACGTCGATCGCATCGCGCACCGCATCGAGGAAGGTGTCCGACGGCGCGCCCGAGCCATCGTCCACCACGACGTAGAAATAGCCCATCTGCTCGACGCCGCCGTAGGTCTCGTTCTCCCTCAGCGCATAGGAGACGCCGGTCTGGATGGAACTGACGGCATACTCCACCGCGGAAGCGGTCGCCTTGGCCAGGCTGGCGATGTAGTCGACGAACCTGGCGCGCAGCGCCGCATCGGTTTCAGCCGCCGCGCCACCGCCCATGGCCAGCGCGTTGGTGACCGTGTCGATCCCCAGGATCGCATCCACGATGACCGAGACCGCGCCGGCTGCGGCATTGGCCCCCGCCCCCGCCGTGGTCGCCTCGACTGGCGCGTCAAAGGTGGCCTGCCCCACCGGCACGATGTAGCCGCCCTGGGTGGCGTTGTAGGCCGGGTCGCTTTCATCCGCGACGACAACGAAGCGCACCGAACCGTCGGCGGTCTCCACCTGGGCGCCCACGGGAATGAACCCCGTCGCCGTGGCCGTGAAGCGGTTGAATGTGACGACACCCTCGGCATAGGTCGCTGGCAGCCTGGTCAGACCGTAGTCGGCCATCCAGCTGTCCAGATCCGCGCCGGACGACGTTGCCGCGCGGGTCGCCGCCAGCAGCGCCAGGATATTGCCCTGGAGCCAGAGCACGACCTGAGCGAAGGCCTCGACGAACGCCCTGGTCAGCGATCCGATGGTGAAATCGACGAGACCAGCCGCAGCGCCCTGGATCGCCGCCACCTGCCCGCGGACCAGATCGGTGAAGGTCTTGGTGGTCACCGCCATGTCAGGCCTCCAGATTGAACGACAGGACGGCCGGGATGCGCTCGGGCGCGACGGTGTAGGAGATCTGGAGGGAGATCCCGTTGGTGATCGCGATCACCGCGACCTGCGGCTCCGGAGACGCCGCAACCGTGGCCTCCAGCCGCATCTGGCCGCGCACCAGGGCCTTGATCTTCGCCGGCTCGGCCAGCTGCCCCACATAAGCCGGCAGACCCGCCCCATAGTCGGGATGCGCCAGATACTCTCCCGGCGCAGTGAGCAGCCGGCGCAGCACGCGCTGCTTGGAACGCTCGACCAGGGAAGCGACAGCGACGTCACCGGTTCCTGACGCAGCGATGTCGCCGCCCCAGCTGTGCGCCGGCTCGGTCAGGTCCGTCAGGTTCGGCATTACGCCCCCTAGGTGGCGAGGTGATCCGAGAGCGCGGTTGGCGCGCCGACGGCGAGCACCTGATGCTTGTGCTGGTTGTAAGCGTCGCGGTGCGCCTTGACCGTGACGGCGTTGCCAGAGCCGGTTTGGTCGGTGATATCGCCGGTCACCTGCAGGTTGGCGTCGATCACCACCTTCTGCGGTGCGGTGATCGTAACGACGCCATCGGCGGTGAAGCGAAGGCTGGCGCCGGCCTCATGCGCGACCAACACCTCGCCAGCCGGCACAGCCTGGGGGCGGTCCTCGTCGCTGTAGAGCGCGCCAACGATGATGCCCGCTTCTGTGGCGCTCTCCTGGAAGAGCACCAGCACCTGATCGTCGATGTTCGGTGGCGCGAAGACGCCGAAACCATTGCCGGCCCGGATCGTGGCGATCGGACACCAGCCCGTCTCCACGTCCTCCGGCATCAGCCGGACCTTTGCGGCGTAGGTCGCCGGATCGTAGCTGGAGACGATGCCCATGCGCGGCTTGGCCATTGAGGCAACGGCGAGAAGCGCCTGGCGCTTCATCACGTTCTGGAGCCGGGCGAAGCTCACAGGCTGACCTCGCTTTCCGGGGAGTGGTTCTTTGCCTCGATCCGCCAGCTGTAGCCACCGTCACGCGACATCGACCGCGCTATGCTGTCAGGGAAATAGCTCTGATCGACCACGGTCCCCGTCCCCTCCACCTTCAGGACGTCGGTGACATCGAGCAGGTTGTCGGCGGGCCCGTCGATCGAGAGCTTCATTTCCTGGCGAGATAGTTCGGCCAGCAGTTGCTGGGCGCGCTGCGTGGCCTGCTCCGGCGTCAGGCCCGGGATCGTGTAGGAGAACTCCTGCACCGGAGAAACCGCCCGCCCCGCGCTCTTGGTCACGGCGTTCTTGGACTTCGTCGCCGTCGCGGTCTTGCTGAAGCCCTTCTTCGACTTCGCGTTCCAGCTTTTCACGATGACGCGGATGTCCCTCGCCAGGGTGAGATTGCGCGACGTCGAAAGGCGCGAACCGTTGAACGTCGGCGGCCCGCCATCCTCGCCGGGCGTCCAGCGGAAGACGTATGGATCCTGGCCGTCCTTCGGCTTGGGTTGAAAGTGAAGCTCCTTGCCGCGCACGAACACCGCGAACTGTTCTTCCTGGGCCAGCCAAGTCAGCAAGTCCCACTCGCTGGACTCGTTTTGCAGCCTGACGCGGTCGATCTCGTAAAAGCGGCCAACCTTGGTCGTCGTCTTGGTCACGACCGGCGTCAGCCCGTGCGCGACCGCCAGCTTGGTCGCTATTTCCGACGCCGTGAGGTTCGGGTATTTGGCCGAGGTCTTGGTGTCGATCAGCTTGGCGGTCAGATCCCGCCCAGAGATCGAAAGCACCCTGCCCGTCCAGTCAATCGTCAGATCGTCCACCATCCCAAGGATGTGCGACTTGAACTCGCTCGGCTGGGGCGCCGTCGGATCGGCGGGAAACCCGGCGAGGATATCTACCTCAACTTCGGCCTGAGACGCCCACCAATCGACGCCGCGGTCAGCCGGCAGCATCGAAAGCGCGAAGCGGACCGAAAACCCGTCCGCGCTGAAGAAGGCGTTCGTGTCGACTTCCCAATCCAGCCAGCCTGGCAGCACAGCGCCGTTGACCTTCACGAGCCCGCGCGGGGCCCTGGCGGCCGAGACCGCCGGCAGCTGGTTCCGCATGGGATGTCCCGGAAATGCAAAAGGGCCGCGCTCGGCGACCCTTTTGACCGTGGCGCACCGCGCCGTGTTAGCTGAAACCTACTCCGAAAACGGCTGCCGCATCAAGCGGTCAGCACGCCTCCGGTGTCGTTCATCGTCGGCGGGACGCGGACCGTGTTCAAGCCCTCAAGGACGGGATCGAGCAAGTTGTTCGCCTTGGCGATCGTGGTCCAGCCCGACGGGTCGCCATAGGTCTCGCTGGCGATCCGGTAGAGCGAGCCACCGGCCTGCGTGACCAGCGACCCCGCCACTCCGTCGGCGGCGAGGTTCGTCCCCATTCGATCGAGCACCGAGCCAAGATTGTAGAGCAGCGGCGCTTGCGTAGCGGCCGCAAGCTGGCTCGTGAACCCCGCCACGACCTCCGAGACCGGATTGGAAGGCAATACGCCGCCCAGCGTCGAGACGTTGGCCATGGTGTTACCCACCGAGGCGATGAGGACATTGACACGCGCCTGCACGGCGGCGATCGGCTCCAGCACCGAGTTGATTGTCGCCTGGGTCGCGGTGGCGAAATCGGACACCTTCCTGACCGCGGTGTCGAGGGACGTGAGCAGCTTGCTCAGCTGGCTATCGCCGATCTCGTCGCCCAGGCCATTGGCCGTGTCCTGGTCCTCAAGCATCTGGTCGTCGAGGGAGGTCACCACAAGCTCAGTGACGGGCGCGGCCCGGTCCTCCACCACCTCGCAGGTGATCTGGTAGGGAAGCTGGTAGGCCCGCTCGAAGTTGGCGACGAACCGCCGGATGACGACGAGGAAGGAAAGCTCCGACCACGTCAGCAGCAGGGGCTTTCCAGCCTTACGCAGGCCGTCGAGGTATCGGGCGCGCTCAAGCGCCCCCTCGCCCTGGAACCGGCCGGACCACGACAGCGGCTCGGGCGCCTCGCCCATGGCGTCGACTACGCGCTTGCCGCCCACCAACTGGTGGACGACGAGAGCCTGCTCTCCGCCGAACGGAATGACCTCGGGGATTTCGAAGCGCTGGAACTCGAAGTCCCCGAGGGTGACGGTGGTGTCGGCCATCAGTAGGCATACCCAAAAAGACCGCCGCCGGCGCCCATGCCCGGATCCCAGCCGCTGCGGTTGCGATCAGCTTGGGCGTCCATTGAGGCGGCGCGCCGATCAAGCACGGCGCCAACTTTGTGGCCGTCGAGATAGACGTCTCCCCGCCCCCCAGCGCCGGCGGAGCCGTGACCCGGCACAGCGGGTGGCCGCTCAACGCCCAGCGGCTTGGACGCGGTCTCGCTGTAGGACTTCCACACGCCGCCAACGAACTTTCCAAGCGGGCTATCGGCGATCCACTTGAAGAAATTCCCGATAACCGTCTTCACGCCGTTGAAGAAGTTGGCGACCTTGTCCCAGTTCATGACGACGAAGGCGGTCGCCGCGCCGACGACGGCCGCGATTGCGGCCACCACGATACCCACGGTCCCGCCGGCCGCGACCGCGGCGAAGGCTGCGATGCCGACAGCGACCACGCCAAAGCCGATGAGGGCCGCGCCGATGATGACCGCCGCCTGGGCGAAGATCTTCAGCTTGCCGGGATTGGCCGTGGTCCACTTGGTGACCTTCTCGATGATCGGGATCAAGGTGTTGAGCCCCTTCACCGCGAGCGGCAGGACCGCCTCGCCAAGGCGCGCCTGCAGGTTCACGTACTTGGCATGCATATCGACGATCTTGCCGTTGAGCGTGCCGCCCGCCGCCTTGTAGGCCTGATCCACGCCGAGCGCCTTGCGCTGCGCATCCACAGAATGGTGGATGGCCGGCAGTTGGCGGTCGATCAGGGAGAACATGGCTCCGCCGGTGGAACCGAAGGTCATCGCGTTGCGGCGCGCGCGCTCGGTCTGAGACATGCCCGCATAGGTGGGCATGATGTATTTCTCGTAGAACGCCACAGGGTCGCGGGCGAACATCTCGCCGTCGCGCATCGGATTGCCGTTGAAGCGTTTGATCCCGCCCTGGCTGTTCCACTCGACCTTCGAACCGTCCCAGATGCCGTTCTTCACCAGATCGTGGGCGACTTGGTTGGGAATCTTGATGATCCCGTTGAGGCGATTGTAAGCGGTTCGCAGCGCGAAGCCGGCGGTGGAGCCCTTCAGCTCGCCAATCACCGGCTCCAGCTTGCCGAACAGGGCCTCATCGCTGAGCCCCTGGCCCGCCACGCCGGCGCGGGCCGAGAACTGGCGCAGCTGCTCCCAGTTGATGTTGCCGCCCGACGACTGGATGGCCTTGAACCCGGCGTTGGCGATGGCGTTGAACTTTTCCGGACTGTTGACCCCGCCGCGCATTTCGATGAAGCGCAACATGGCCATGGCCTGGGTGTCCTGGCGCGCCGCGCTCTCCGGATCCAGGGCGGTGCCAGCGAACGCGATCTTGGCCAGCATCGGCGCTGCCATCTTCGACCCACGCAGCGCGGCCGGGCCGTCGAGACCTGCCTCACGGAACACGCCTTGGGCCTCGGTCATGCGTCGCATGTTCTCGACGTAGGTTGAGCCGGCGATGTTCATCGACTTGGCGAACTCGGCCGCCTCACGGGTGCGCTCAGGGCCCAGGCCGAAGTTGCCGAACTTCGTGACCGCCATCTCTAGCTTGCGGGCCTCGTCCAGCGGGGCCTTGAACATGGTGATCAGCGCAATCCCCGCGCCGACGGCGACCACGCCGCCAATCGCCAGGCGCAGGCGTCCGAGGCCGCCCTGGAGATTGTTGACGTGGGTGTGGACGCCCATGAGGTCGCGCGCGATCACGCCGAGAACAGGGCTCACCCCGTTCGCCATCGCGATGTTGACGCCGATCCGGTAGACGTTGCTCACTGCAAAGCCTTTCTGCACCGCGACGGGTGCGCTACTTTCACCAGATGCCCCGCAGAACCGCTTTCGAGCGCGAAATCGCTGCTCTCCACGGCGAGCCAGCCGTCGAGGTGTTCGAAGACGACGCCGACTTCTATGAGGAGCGGCGCGCGCGGCGTTCTGGACGCCCAGCATTGGAAATCAGGTCGCTTGGCCGTCGCGAGCTCGCGATACGCTGGTGGCGCACCGCGCCGATCAAGCAGCGGGTCGCCAAAGCAGCCGGCCTCGTTGCCTGGGCCACCTTCGGCCTGCTTGTAGGCGCCGGCGTGGTCGTGGCCCTGGCGCCGCCCTTCTAGTAGATCGGCAGGCGCTTCTGGTGGACGTCTTCGCCCACCAGATCACCGATCACGCCGATCCCCAGCAGGTTGACGACCCGGTCCTCCATCCGCGCCGCGGCGCCGCCTAGGATCGAGCGGGGCGGCATGTTGGCCGTGCCGAGTTCCTGCCACTCCAGAACCTGCGAGTTCGACCCCACCTCGGCTTGGCGGCCAGGCGTGATGATCGTGTGCTCGATGCTGCGGCCCATGTCGCCACTACGCAGTTCCGGCTCGTTCTCCGGATAGCCCTGCGCCACCCGGTCGTTCTTGGTGAAGTTGGCCAGCTCTTGCCAAGCCTCGAACGGGCCGCTCTGGAGCTGGTAGGTCCCGAGGGAGTTGACCGCCTCGTCCTGGACCAGGCGGGCGGCGGCCTCCAGCCCCTCGACCTCTCGGGCCGTCATAGTTGCGCCCAGGGCGGTGAGATGGGACACGAAGCCCAGAATGGAAAAGTCGCTCATGTTCGCTCCTTCCACGCCCGGGCGTCGAAGTCCCACTCGTTGCCTTCGAACTGGCCCATGATGATGCAGTAGGCCAGGCGCTCGCCCTCATCGAGACTGAACGCGACGTCGTAGGGCACGCCGTTCTTTACAAGCCAGAGCGGCTCGACGAGATCGACGTGCCTTACCCGTTTTTTAGGGCCTCGTCGGCCTCGCCCTCGGTCTGCGGCGGCCCCCAGTGTGCGATGTAGGCGGCCTCGACCGCCTCCAAGCCCTCATCGTCGAGCAGTCCAACCAGGGCGCGCATCTCGGCCCACGAGTTGGGCCGCATGACAGGCTCGCCGTCGATCTCCAGCACCGAGAAGGCCATGGAGCACGGACCGATGACGGTCGGGTTGGACGCGCCGTCCGCGCCCAGGATCTTGCAGAGGTCCAGCTTGCCCAGGCCGGACAGCTTCTTGACCTTCAGCGAGCGCCCGAGGGCGTCGGTCACGACGACCACCTTGGCCGCCGCTTGGATGACGACCTGTGACGGGGTCGGCACCTCGTCGGTCATGACGGTGAGTTTGGGTTGAGCGCTCATGTCAGGCCACCTTCAGGCGTCGCGAGGCGGACCAGGCCACCTTCTGTTTCACGGTCGCGTCGCCGGTCTTCGCGCCGGCGTCGTCGTACTTCAGCACCACGTTGGTGTAGCGGTACTGGGAGACCGCGCCGGAGGGCTCGGTGATGGTCTCGGTGATGGTGATTGGCAGGCTGTTGAGTCCGGCGAAGTAGTTGGCCTCCAGCTGGGCGAAATAATCGTCCAGCTCGGGGCCCTGCCGTTCGAAATCGAGCGTGCCGCTCCAGCCGTCGGGCGTGACGACGTGATCGACGATCCCGTCTAGGCGCTTGATCTTCTGGTCGTTGTACTCGGCCTTGGCGCTGAAACCGGTCTTGACCTTCCAGCGCACCACGCCCGAGGAGGTGGTGATGTCGGTCGAGACGTCCTTGCCGACCGTGTAGCCGTTCACGGGCATTTGGATCTCCGAATGTCGGGGTTAGGCCGCGGCGGCCGATTGGATGACGACCGAGGCTCCGCCGGTCAGATCGACCACGAAGAACTCGATGACGTCGTAGTAGCGGACCATCACCACGGCCTTCTGAGTGCCGGTGCCGGGCGCTCCCGACGAGATGGTCACGCTGTAGGGGACCGAGCCGTCGGCGCTGCCGATCTGGCCCGCTTCCCACATCGTCTGGAGGAAGCCGCCGATCGTGTTCTGGGCCTCGCGCATTTCGTCGGGCGTCAGCAGTTGGCCGACGAACTTGCCGGCGCCGGCGTTGAGCGTGACGGCGATGTAGTCGGTCAGGGTCGTGTAGCTGTCCTGGCGGCGCGGCGCGTCCGAGCAGGTGTTGCGACCGAAGCGGAAACCGAAGAACGAACCACCCGGGCACGGGTTGGTGATGACGTCCACGCGGGCCGCGGCCAGCGCGGTCAGGTCGGCCGTGGAATACAGCTGATTGGCGTAAGATCGCTGCGTTCCCACCACACCGAGCAGTTGCTTGTTCAGGGCCGATTGGTGCGGACCGATCGAGGCTTTCAGCCCACAGTAGAAGGCCTGCGGCGAGACCAGCCTGGTAATCCCGTTGACGGTGTCGGTCCACCACACCCAGTCGCCGAAGCAGACCTTCAGCCACGGACTGTCGCTGGTCTGGGTGCTGGCGATGTTGGCCAGGGTGTCGCTCGCCGGGCTGACGCCGACGGCCTGCATCTGCTCGGACAGGCCGAAGGCCAGTTGAGTGGACCAGCTGGCAGCCGTGTCGCAGTCGGCGAGCATGAACAGGGCGCAGCCAGTGCCGCGCAGGGCGTACATGCCGGTGCGCGGCGCGGTGTCGACACCCAGAAGCACTGACGAGGTGATCGTGGTGGCGCCGTCGGTTCCGCCGGCCAGGGTCAGGGTGGCGCTCACCGGAGTCGCGGTGCCGGCGCCTGCCGTCGCGGTGACGAGGTTCGAGGCCGGCCGGGTGGCCGAAACCCCGTTGTTGATGGCGTTGGCGATGGCGACCCAGATGCCGTTGCCCGTCGCGCCGGCGGCGAGGTTGTCGAAGGTCTCGGGCAGGATACCCGGAAGGGCCAGCGAGACCTTGTAGGTGCCAGCCGCCGTGCCGGGGCCGATCGAGGCCTGGAGGCTGTTGCCCCGCGAGCCGGTGTACTTGGCGTTCAGCGTCAGGCAGGTGGACTGCACCGCGACGGTGGCAGCCACGTCCGTCCCGTCTGTCACGCGGACCAAGCGGTAGTTGTTGGCACCCTGCATCTGGGCGATCGCGACCGCGGTGTTGAGGTCGTACTTCCGGTTTTGGACCGGGCCGAAGGCCACGGTCGCGTCCGGCAGGTTGCCGACGATGGTCGGGCTGTTCTTCGGACCCCAGTTGGCGGTGCCCACGATGCCGATCACGTCGGCCGGCACGCCATTCAGGGCCACCGACGGCGGCGGTTGGACGTTGATATAGAGATCCGGAACCGTCAGCGCAGACAGGTTCACGTTCCCCTGGGTGGAGATGGTCATTCAGGCCTCCAGGCAGGTGCTTCCGCCCAGCGGCGGCGCTTTTGGCGGGGGTTTCAGGCGGTGAGGTGCAGGGTCTCGCCGGGCGTCACCAGGTCGAATGACCGCAACAGCTCCAGTTGGGAGACGACGATCTCTTCGAAGGTCTGGACGCGCGTGGTGGCGTACTCGACCGAGTAGTTCAGATCGCGCCGGAATAGGCCCTGGCGCTGGTCGAAATCGTTGTCTTCCGACGACTGGTAGGTCAGGCGGCCGATCGAGCCGTCCGCGAGAGCGAGGCGCGGCGTATCGGACAGTACCGGGTCGATCGCCTTCGCGATGGCAACCCGTAGCGCGTTCGTCGGCGCCCAGATCACGATCTGGAACGACTTCTCCTGATTGCGGACCACCTTCATGGCCTGGCCAACCACTCCGACCCGCGCAGCGCCGATGCGCGCGGTCGCTGGCAGGGTGATGACGGCGCCAGCGACGGTCGCGCCCGTGATGAGCGCCGCGAGACTGGCGGCGACCTGGGCCGCGGTACGGCCGGCGGTGGCCTGATAGGCGACGGCCTCGCCGTTGACGATCAGGACAATGTTCTGCGGCACGTAGGGGTTTGGCGCCGCCCCGCCGACGGTGACGGCTTGGCCCGCGACGGTCAGGGTGTAAGTGGCGGCGTTGCGACCGACCTCGCGCCATCCCGTTTCGTGACGGGTGGTGTTGCGGTCGCCTTTCCGGGGGTAGATCGAGACGTGGCTTTTGCCGGCCAGCTTGTCCCGGTCCAGCGTCTGCGGGTCGGGCCAGCCGGCATAGACCACGACCGCGGAGCCGACGACCGATGGCGGCGCGCCTGTCGGGTAGAGGGTGCTCGCGATGAGGTCGCGCAGAGCGTTCTCAACGTCGGACAGGTCGGCCATGCGTCAGGCCTCCAGCTTCATGCAGCGCAGCCGGTGACCCATGCTGTCCCAGTAGGGGGCGCTGACTTGATAAACCTCGCCGAGGTCGTCGGTGACGATGTCCCGGGCCTTGACGAGGCCGCGCGCGGCGGCGCGGCGCGGGATGAAGATGTCCCAGTAAGGCGCGGTCCCATCGCCGGGCAGTCCGACCGGGCTCTTCTGGCCCTCACGGCGAAGTTGGATGCTCGCCGGCAACTCGTTGCCTCCGGAGACGGGCGCCGCCATAGCCGGCGTCTGGCCGCCGTATCCGATCGCCCCCTCCCCCTCCTGGGGCGCGGGGCGCGTGATGGTGATGGTTCGAGGATAGAGGAACGACATCAGCCGAACGCGTGGGCTCGATAGGGCTCAAGGGCGGCGCGGCTGGCGGCGTCGAGGAGGTCGTCGGCGAACCGCTCCACCTTCGTCCCGCCGGCCTGATAGATCTTGATGTTGCCGGTCATCTCAGGCGCATCAAGGATCGCAGCGGCGGCGGCAGCGGTGGCGCTGAGGATGGCGGGCGGCAGGTTCGCCTGGGACCATCCGGCGACGTAGCGCAGCCGGACCTCGGTGAAGGACGCGCCGTAGACGCCGGCCGGGATCCACACCTCACCGGTCGCGTCACTGACGCTGGCCTGGTGGACGTCGAAACCGATCCACGACGGCGGGCCGCCCATGAACTGCAGGCTGGTAATCAGGCCGTAGTCCGCCGGGATGCCGAGCGCTTGGTCCGTGCGGCGTCCGAACCCATAGCGCCCTCTTCCAGAGAGCAACCGAACGGCCGGGCCGCGCGTGATGCGCATGATCGGGCGCTTCGACGGAAGATGACGCTCCTCCAGCAGAACAAGCCCAGCCTCCAACGACGCGCCGGCGTCGTGATCGAAGGCCGACGGCTCGAAGGTGATGGAGGTTTCGGTGACGCCCGAAACGACGAGCGCCTCCACCCGGTCGGCGTCGTCCCGATCGACCACGAAGACCTCGCCGAGCAGATCCTGGCTCGCCACCCAGCGAGGAGCGGTGACGGTAGCGGCCTGGCCGGCCACGATCGCGTGGCTCAACGCGAGGGCGCGGTTCGGCGTCTGGCCGGCCATGTAGCAGGGCGCGCCGGCCGCGTCGGGCGCCCACACCACCCCCTCGGGTCGGCGAAGATAGGCGTTCACCAGCGCCGTGGCCGCATCAAGCATCGGCTGGGTCGCCCCGGCGAGCCCCCACTCCGCAGCGTCGGCGAGCGCGATGTAGTTCATCAGGCGGCGATCAACTGCGGCTTGGCCGGCAGGATCAGCGGCGAGCGGAACGCCATCTCGTGCTTGACCATGTAACGGCCCAGATTGCCCGGGACCTCGGCTTTGCCGTTGACGAAGTGGACGTTGAAAGCGATCGGCGAGCCGTCTTCGCGGAACCAGTCGCTCGGGCACTCGGCCGGCTCGTGGCCGCCCGGGCAGACCATCATGTCGAAGACGCCTTGGCGCGGGCCTTGCTGGTAGATCTTCATCGGAACCTTCCGAAACGCAGAAGGGCGGCCCGAAGACCGCCCTTCTGAGGGTTCAGCGCTGTGTGGCTGAGGCTTAGCCGACGGCGACGGTCGGGCGCGTGACGGCCACGACGGCGTGGGCGTAGCTAGCGCCCTTGGCGATCACGTTGTTGAACCACACCGCGACGAACTGCTTCTGCAGCCCGGCCAGCAGGCCCAGTTGGAACAGCTGCGGGTTCTTGTCGCCGTTCGGATTGACGTAGCCCATCTCGATCCACGGCTCGGTCAAGATGACCGCGAAGTAGTTCGAGTTGCCCGAACCGGGGGCGGTGAAGCCGTAGCTGTTGTCCGTGGCCGGCGCGATGAACGGGTCGGCGATCAGCGGCAGGGTGCCGGCCTGGGTTTCGATGGCGCGGACGGTCACGCCGGCCACGACCACCTTGCCCAGGTCGATGCTGGCCGCCTTGGCTTCACGGTCGATCATGTCGCCCAGCAGCGGGGTGATGTAGATCGCCGTCGGGCGGGGGGCGTAGGTCGTGTTCGACATCATCGCCGCGACCTTGGTCTTCAGGCCGTCGATGATCGAGGCGCCCAGGGCGATCTGGTACTGGTTGGTGATCTGCCGCAGGAGGCCGACATACTGCAGGGTGGTCGGGGTGGTCAGCGACGTGTCGGTGCCAGTCCAGACGGCGGCGGCGGCCGTCAGGATACAGGCGTTGGTGATGTCGTTGACGTCCTTGGCCTCGACGTAGGCGAACTTGCCCTGCTGCTGCGTGACCTGGGTGTCGAACAGACCGAAGTTCGACTGGGCGCTGATCGCCTTCAGGGCCGCCGAGCGCTCGACGCGGGTCGGGCCGCCTGCGGTCGGGTTGATGTTCTGCTTGTCGGTGAAGCCGCCGGTCACGATGGCGGTCTGCTCGAAGTAGCGGTGCGGCGAACCGTCGGCGGGGACGTGGTCGAACCGGTCGATGGCCACGCTGCCGCGGCGCACGATGTCGGCGATCTCGCTCTCGTACAGGTTCACGTGGATGGCGCCGTTGCCGAGATAGTCGGCCGCAGCGTTCATCGAGTCGAATTTGGCCGTGGCCGTCATCGGGGGATGTCCTCTCGGGGTCAGGGTTGCGAGCGGCGGCCGATTAGGCGGCGGCCAGGGCGCCGTTGCGATCCAGCTCGTTCTTGAGCTGCATGCGCTGGACGGTGGTCAGGTTGGATTTGGCCAGGGCGGCGTCGACCGCACCGAGCGTCAGCTTTCCGCCGTCGGGAACGGTCAGGTCGGCCTTGGCCATCAGGGCGGCGATCTGCGGCGAGTGCGTCTTGCGCTCGGGCTGCTTTTCCTTGTCGGCGGCGGCCTTCAGGTCGGCGATCTGGGTTTCCAGGGCGGCGATCTTGTCGGCGCTGGCCTTATCGGCCTTGGCCTTCTCGTCGGCTTCGGCGGCGGCGGCGATGTCGGCCAGGCGCTTGGTCTCGGCGTCGGCCTGGGCTTGGACCGCGGTCAGGACGGCGGCTTGGCCGTCGACCACGGGCTTGAGGGCCAGCGCCAGGGCGGCGGCCAGTTCTTCGGCGGTCATGTTGAGGTCTCCATCCGCTGATGCAGCCAGCGAGGTGTTTTGGTAGGCGGCCTTGTCCTTGCGGAGGATGGCGGCGCCGGTGAACACGCACTGGGTGATCCCCCAGCAGCCGCCCTCGTCGTTGGCGTAGATGTCCGCGAGTTCGTAGGAGAACCCGAGGACGTCCTTCTTGGCCTTGATGCTGGCGGCAGCGGCGGGATAGTCGCGTGCGTAGATGAAGCCATCGACATGGATGGCCCCGTCCTCGACGGTCGCGGCCGTGATCACCCCGATTTTCGCGGTGACGTCGTGGCCGTCGAAGTCTTCGGTGAAGTTGACCCCCATCCCCAGCAGGGAGGGCAGCGCGGCCTTGGCGGCGGCGGTCTTGAGGATCACCTTCTTGCCCTTGGAGCCGTGCGGGGCGCGGTCCGAGGGCACATCGAGTTGCGTCAGCACGCCCGAGAAGGGCATGCGGTTAGGGTGGTTGGCCACGGCCGGCATGTTGAGCGCCATGGCGCTGATGCCGTCCAGGTGCATGGCCGAAGCGAGCATGGCGTTCTCCTCGACCCAGTTGTCGTTCAGGGGTTCGTGCACCTCAGGCCCGAAGACGAGGTCGCCGGTGAAGGGCGAGACGCTGTCGAGGCCGCCGGACGGCTCGCCGCAGTAGGCGATGGTCAGGTGCGGCATGTAGCTTTCGAAGTCCCAGACGGCGCCGGCGGCGATGGCCTCGCTCCAGCGGGCGGTGAAAGCCGCAGACTGGAAGCGCAGGACGATCGCGCCCTTGTCGCCCAGGGGGACGATGTCGCGGTCGTCGCCGGAGACGAGGACCTCGCCGCCGTCTGGCGTCAGGTCGAAGTCGGCTTTGCTGTGCGCGATGGTGGTGTGCAGCTTGTCGGCCGGCGTGATGTTCACGAAGCCTTGGCCGCGCGCCCACTCGATCACCGCCGCCGCGCACTCCGGGGTCAGGTAGCGGGCGACGTAGCGGCCAGCCATCAGACGCCCAGGCGCTCGGCGAGCATCGTCAGGACGTAGCGGATCAGCCCCTTGTCGCCACCGGTCAGGCGCCGGATCTGGCCGACGTATTCCTCGGTATGGACGTCCAGTTGCTCGAGGTGGCCGGGCGCGGAGATCACGTGGCCGTCCAGCGCGTCCAGGCCGCGCAGGCTGTCGACGAAACAGGCGTGCGACACCGGCCCCTCGACACCCTCCGCTTCGGGCAGCTGCACCAAGACGGCGGCAGCCTCATCGTCTTCCAGCAGGCGAACCTCGGTGACTTGGCCGTCTTCCACCGCGACCTCGGCCACGACGGTTTGGTCGCCGCCGGGCGCGGCCGGGTCCAGGCCGATCGTGACCGCGCCCGCTTCGACCGGCGGCAGCGTGGCCGCCATGGCGGCGCGATCCTCGGCGGACATGGCCTCCACCTCTTCCGCCGACAGGCCAGCGGCCACCAGCAGAGCGATGTTGGGATCCACGGCAGTTTCGGCCGTCTCGACCACTTCAGCGGTGTCGGTCATGGGCTTTTCCTGGGCTTTTCGACGGGCCATTGGCGGGGCCTCAGAAGGTTTCGGTGGAGCGCATGGGCGCGGCTCCTAGGCGGTGATGCGGATATCGACCGTGCCAGCGGCCAGGGTGCTGGCTGCCAGGCGCGGCGCGATGTTCACGGTGAAGCCGGCCTGGGTCTTGGCGCTGATCCAGACCGTGGCGTCCTGGCTCGGGGTGCCCTGGACGTTGTAGGCGGCGGGGAGCGCGCCGACGAAGGCGGCCGTGACCGCCGCGCCAGCGCTGCCGCCGGCGGCGTGGCTCACGGAGAAGTGGCCGGTGAACAGCCGATCCTCTTGCGCCAGCGTGGTGCCGGTCAGGATGGAGACGGTGTGCAGGGTGCGGGACATCGGGTCAGTCCTTCGTCTTGGCGACGGGCTTGGCCGGCGCGCCTTTCTGGGGTTGGTCCTTGGCCGCCTGCTCTGCCCTTGTCTGGGCGATGAGCGCGTCGGCCTCGATCTTGGTCAGGTCCCCGAACTGGCCGGGCAGCGGGGCCATGCCCTTGCGCTTGCGGTACTCGTTCGGGGTGACGGCGTTGTTCTCGTAGTCGCGGGCGTAGTTCTCGCTGAGCGGGCCCTCCTCCTCGGCGTCAATGGCCGGGAAGCGGAAGCACAGTTGGCTGAAGCCCAGGCGGCCCTGGATGATCTCGCGGCTGATGGACGAGGCGTAGAGGGTCGCCCACGGGACGATCGCCTGGTCCCAGTCGCGGGACTCGGCCGTCTCGCCGTTGCCCACCTTCACGTCGCGTTCGATGTTCAGGTTCTGAGGCGAGAGGTCGAACGAGGCTGCGATGGTGCGGATCAGGTACTCTTGGAACAGCGGGTGAAGGGCGTCGTCGCCCTCGGGGAAGAGGCGGTGAACCTTGGCGCCCTTGCCCGAGATGATGGGCTGGGTGCCCTGCCCTTCAATTTCGTTGATCCAGTAGGATCGGAACGCCGTGATCTGCTCCGGTGTCGCGCCCTCCCCCATGTCCAGGATCGACGAGGGCTTGGCGTTGGTCGCGACGTTGGCGGCGAACTCGTCCAGGCCCAGTTGGCGGGCGATGGTGGTGAACGCCACCTCCAGCGGCCCCAGGCCGAACGGCGTGGAGGTTCGCGGGTTCGGGCGGATGTAGACCAACTCGTCGTTGCGCAGGTCGATCCCGTTCACGCCGACGCCGTTGTAGGCGCCATAGCCAGAGGTCTGGCAGTACCGGGCCTCGTTAGGCTCGCCCGTCCAGCCGACGTGAACCTGGATGGCCAGGCCGTCAGTCGGGAAGAGCCAGATCCGGTCCGCGCCGGGCTGCATCTCGATCGCGCCGGCGCCGCAGAGCATATCCTCGACGACCTGCTCGGTCATGGACCGGAAGCTGTCGTCATTGTTCGGGTTGGCCAGCGAGGCCTTCACGACGGCGATTTGGCGCTCAAGCTCGCTGTTGAGTTCCACGCCCGGGATCGGCACCACTTCCCATTCCAGGCGCGCGATCGGGTTCTTGATCGCATTGATGGCCCGGCGGGCGTACGGCGTCTCGGAGAAGGCCCGCAGGTTGCGCGGCGTCGGCTTGTAGACCGGGCGCTTCGATCCTCGGCTGTTGGGCCAGAGCCAGAGCGGGAACGGCAGGGTGTCGCGGCGCGGCGCTTTCGGCCGGCGGCCCAGGCGCAGCGTCTTGGTCAGGATGTCCTTGAAGGCCATGCGGTCAGCCGAACGCGAACTGGTGCGAGCCGTCGGGGATCACGAGCATGCTGAAAGCCCCGCTGCAGGCGTCCGCGTCGTCGTCGTGCGCGGCTTCCGGGAAGCCCTCCAGGGCGGCCAGGAAGTCCTCGCGGAACGCAGAGCGGAGGATTTTGACGTTGCCGGCCGCCGCCTGGGCGGAAAACGGGCCGAACCGAATGTGTTTCTCGCCGCTCTCGCGCGCGGACTTGGTGACGTAGCCCTGCAGTTCGAGCGTCAGGTAGTTGACGACCGACTTGCCGGCCGCGCCGGGGTCTTGCGGAAAGCCAATCGTCACGCCGTAACCGTCGGCGGAGGCGGTGTTCTTGATCGTCTGGTCGCGCTTCAGCGGCGCCTCGCGGAGCCGGATTACGTCCATAATGTAGAGGTACCCGAGTTGGTCCCGGGCCATCTTGACCCCGATGGTCCAGTCCGGGTCGTTGCCCTCGGTCTTCTTGGTTGACGCCAAGTCCCAGTAGCGAACGACCTCGCAGGCGGCGGGGACCGCGTCCACCACTTCGCACCAGCCGCGCTGGAAGTACATGCCGGCCGCCGGCCGGATCTTCCAGTTGCCGCCCAGCAGGCGTTCGCGCTCGACCGTCGGCAGCGCCATGAGGTTGGCGGCATAGCCTGGGTCGGCGCTCATCAGCGCCTTGTTGTCCGTCAGCTTGGCGGCAATGAAGGTCACCGACTTGGGCGGGATGGGTTGCCCGGTCGGATCCTTGTGCTCGGCCAGTTCCGCTGGGCTGTCGGCCCAGACAATCTTGTCGCCGATCCGCACGAACCAGCGCAGGACGCCGGCGCGCTCCGGGATCGGATAGCCGGTGTCCTGGTTGATCCACCAGGCGATGAACTCGGCGACCCAACTGTCAGCGTCCGGGTTGCACGTCGCTCGGATGTAGGGACGAACCCCGCAGGTCGACCGGTTCCGGCTGACCATGTACCAGAACTGCTTAGCGCTGAAGTGCGTCAGCTCGTCGAAGCCGATCAGCGGCATCTGCGAGCCCTGGTAGTTCAGGACCGTCTTGTCGTGCTCGAGGTGGGCGAAGGCGACCGACGAGCCGGCCGGGAAGCGCCACCAGAGGTCGCCCTCCTTCGGATCACCACCCACGGCGGGATAGAGCTTGGCGCTCTCGTCCCACAGGGCGCCCTCGTTGCGGATCTGCGGCGTGGTGCGCCGGAAGATGACCGCCCCGAAGTTGGGATTGCCCATATGCCGGAGAGGCTCCAGCAGCAGGGCGAAGGATTTGCCGCCGCCCGCCGCGCCGCCATAGATGGCGATGTCGGCCGGCGTCGCGAGGAACATCTCTTGCGGACCAGGCTGAGGCCCGATCGGCTTACGGTCAGTCTCGCCCATTCGAGGGCAGCTGATAGATGGCGATTGGCGGTGCGGTCGGAAGCGGTTCGCCGTCCTTGCCCGTCACCTCGCGCTTGTTGGTGAAGGCGTTGCCGGTTTCCTTGGCGGCCTGCTCCAGAAGCTGGGCGGCGAGCTGGATTTGCCCTCGCCCCTCGGCCAACTCAGCCATGCGCTGGAGGGCCCGCAGGCGGACGGCGCGGTGACTGATCGCGATCTTGCCGAAGTCTTCCAGGAACGACGTGCGCGTCGCCTCGAAGAGCGCCTTCCACTTCTCCGAAAGCTTCGCCCCCGCCCGCTTAGTCGGGTCATAGGCCTCGATAGCCTGGGGCGTGATGGTGACGCCGAATTCCTTCCTGACCGCCGCCGCGACGACACCGGGCGCGTCAAACATGGCCAGGGCTTGCACGACAAAGGCGCGCGAGACGTCGTTCAGCTTCGGTTCGCCGCGAGATGCCATCAGGTTGTCCTCAGGTCTCAGGCGGCGCGCAACTGGCAGGTCCCGCAGGACTGGGCGATGTGGACGCTGGTGATCTCGGGCCGCGTGTTGGCGGCCTTCACCAGTTCTCTGACATCGGGGCTTGTGGCGCCGTAGCGACGGACCACGCCGATGAATTCCTCGACGTCATGGCCCCTCATGGCGAACTTGGGCCGGCCGTCACGGGTGAACTTCGGCAGGCCGTAACCGTCGCGCTCTTGGCCAGCGTGATAGAGCTCGTGCTCCACTAGAGCGCAGAACTCGGCGTCGCTGGCCTGGGCGCAGTAGTTGGCGTCGAGGGTGATCAGGAAGTCTGGGATCTCTCCGAACCATCCCAGCAGCTGAAGCTCGGCCCGGACCTTGGGCCACTTGCCCATCGTGGCGCGCGGCTGGCCTAGTTCGCACTGGCCGAGCGTGACGCGCATCTGTCGGGTGTTGGGGACCGTGGTCCAGAGGAACCGCACCGTGGCGTGCCTCAGGTGGACGTGGTCCGGATTGAAGAGCTTGCTGGACTCATCGAGGAAGGTCTCGGCGATCCAGTCCGGCAGGTCAGAGGCCGGAACGAAGGTGTGGACGTGCGGGTCCGCCAGGATCTCGGCGGGCGGCATGGGTCGTGCGGGGGCCGGCATACCTGGGCCTCCTCAGGCTTTCTCCCCTTCCGCTGGCCATTGCCTCAGCGCCGCACACAGGGTCGGGGTGGAAACGGGTTGGCGCTCGCCGATCGGGCGGCGCGGGTGGTGGGTCAGAAGCCCGATCAGCGGAATGACGACGGCATAGGCGGCCAGCAGCGCCATACAGAGCGCGGCGCCGGTGCTCATCGTCAGATCCTGGCCCGGCCGCGCGACAGGTGGCGCTCGGGCTTGATGCGGTCGTGGTACTGGGCGAGGCGCGGCTCGCGGCGGACGGCGTCGTACTGGTCGCGCGGCAGGCGCAGCGGGCGGGCCTTGGTGAAGTTGCCCATCATCTGGGCGAAGTCAGCTTCGGCCTGACGGACGTCTTCGCTCATGGCGTCAGGCCGCCTTGCTGAAGCTGACGAAGAACGGGGCGACGTAGAAGCCGCCCGGCTCGGCGAAGGTCAGAGCGCGCGCGTTGATTAGGTCGACGAAGCGGCGCTTCTGCTCCTCGCTGAGGTGCTCAAAGTAGAACTTCTGCTGATTGGTCGCGGACTGCTGGCCGATCATGATGCACTCGCCACGCTGGATGGCGCGCTCGGCGCCGCCGGCGCTCCACGTCTTGGCGATCAGGTCGCGATGCTCCTCGGCCGCCCGGATCCAAGCCCCGCCCGGCTCGGTGTTGCCCATGCCTACCACGACCGGCTCACCCTCGTCGGCGCGCGGCAGGTCGATGTAGACCTTGTAACTCTTGTCGGTCGGGACAAGCCGCGCGCCAGACTCAGCGGCTGCCATGAAGGCGTCGGGATGCAGGCTGCCGCAGTAGGAGCAGGTCTCCTTGCCGTGGCCGTCACGGGTGTGAACGTCCCAAGTCGCGACGTGCTCGCGCTGGACCGGGAAGACGGCGTGGCGCTGCTGCGGGCAGATCGGGGCGGCCTCGGCCATCGGGATATCCTCGAAGGGGTTCGCCCGCTCACGACCGGTTACGCGTCCCTGGCTATGCAGGTTCGTGGTGCGGACGGACCGTCGGGCGGGCGAATGGGTGGTGCCGTCGAGAGGACTCGAACCTCTGGCCCCCTGCTTACGAGACAGGCGCTCTACCATCTGAGCTACGGCGGCGAATGGGCCGCCCCGCCGACCGCTAGGCCGACGAGGCTTGGAGTCCGCTGGGGATGTGGGTCGCGATGCTCAGTGATCGTGACCAGCGGCGCAGTCGGGGGAGTAACCCCAAACGAAAAACGCCCCAGCCTCGCGGCTGGAGCGTCCTTGGCGCAGAGCGCCGTGTTAACGAGAACGTATCATGAAAACGGCTGAGGTCAATCAGCCCTGCTTGCGAATTCCTTCAATGCCATCGGGCGGCAAAGCTCCACCCAGCATCATAGCGACGGCGACTGACATCGGCCCACTGATCCGCGTCGCGCCGCGCTCGTAGTCGCGAATGCTCTCGCCGGGGTCCCGCCCGCCCAGACGAAGGGCGCGGCCCATCTCGCTCATCAAGAGCGGGCGCCCCAAGCCCCATTTCTCGCCGAGCGAGGCGCGGGCGGCTTTCAGTTCATCTCCAGTCATGGCCCTTCTTTCAAACAGAACGAGGGCCGGCACAAGCCGACCCTCGCCCAAACCGAGCACCACGCGGGCGTGGCCCTTGGTAGGGCCGGCCTACTTTCCTACGGGCTTCAACCGTGCGGCTCGGAATTTCGTTACCCTTCAGACTTGGTCCGACCAGATCGCCTTCGTCGTGCAGCAGATGGCGCCGTAGGCGATGTCGGCCCGATCGGCCGCCTTGGTGGCGGCGGCGCGGGTCTTGTAGCTGGTCGTCTTCCCCGTCCGGCGGTTGGTGACGTCGTAGCGGACGATGGTGGGGTTGGCGCTGGTCATCTGCTTGTCCTCGCTGGTGGGGCGGTGCCCCGTTCGGTGAGGACTATAATACGGATGATATCCGTATCGTCAACCGGTTATCCGCACCGATCATGATTTTTCTACGGATATGCTCCGCATCTGACGCCGGGCGGCACGCTCAGCTCTGACGCTCATGGTCGCGGCCTGCAGTCCATCACGCAGCCCAGCCCGAACCTTGGGGAACCCCCGGCGCAACACCGTCGCCGCCTCCCGCGCCCGCATGTCCTGGCCGCACACACGGTCGAGCACCTCGATTTCCAGCTTGGAGAGGCCGCGCCGCATCGTGGCGAGCGTCTTGCCCGCATCGACAAGGGCGGTTTGCCAGCCGTCGCCATCTCCGGCGCCGCTGCGCTCGCGGTCCGGCGTGGTGAGGCCTGACGTCTTCACGTAGGCGGATCGGTAGGCCTGGGCAGTGCCGTGGAGATCGGCGGCCGTCAGCTTCACGCCATCGGCCGGCGCGAGGTAGCCAGCGTCATAGGCCTGCTCCAGTCCGCCACGGGTCAGGATGCGGATGCCGCGCTTTCCTCGCTCCACGACCTCTCCCCGGGCCTCGGCCAGCGCGACCGTTTCGTCATTGGCGGCCTGGACCCAGGTGGAAGCCGAGGACTCGTCCATCAACTCCTTGGCGCGCAACTCGCAGCGGCGGGCCTCGTCCTCGTGTTCCTTGATCGCCTTCTGGATCTTGCGGGAGGGGTTGGGGTTGGCGATCCGCAGGCTGTCAGCCTTCAGGCGGGCGGCGCGGACCTTGCGGTGCATGTCGAAGACAGCCTGAGGCGGCGAGCCAGTCTTCGGCGTCAGGGCGCTGGCGCGGTCCAGCTCAGCGCGCTTGGCTTGGCGGCGGGCGCGAAGGTGCTCTTCGGGAAGCGAGGGGCAGCGGGTGGTCATGAAGGGCCTCGGCAAAGGCCGGGGCGCCCGACGCACCCCGTCAGGCTTGAACGATTACCAAACCCGCCGCCAGCGACCTAGCAGTTGTGCCTACCCAAGACATCGGCGCAGCATGTGGTGTTGTTTTGCGAAGGCCGCCAACTTTCGCTGGCGGCCCGATTGATCGGCCACGCGGGAATCGAACCCGTTCGGAGCGGTCCCGTTGCTCGCTCCTGGTGTACCCAGACCTCTCAGCCGATCGTCGCCGGGAGAAACGGCATCCTAACTGAAAGCGCCTCGCCAGTCACCACAAATCATAGGTCAAGCCAGATCTTGGAAGCGCTGCGCAGCCGTCCTGAACAGGGCGAAGGCAGTCTCCAGCGGCATCCACCCGGCATCGTAAGGCTCATCGCCCCAAGGCTCGCCATAGGACCACTCCGGTTTCATGACCACATCGCCACCGATGTTCAGCCGCCAAGCCTGCCCCCTGGCGCGGAAGTAGAAAGGCTTGCCGTTGATGGTGCCCTCCCCCTGAACGGGGCAATTGCCGCCGAAGGCGTCGATGATGATGGTGGGTTCAGTCATCAGAGGTCGATCCAGATCATGGGAGGGATGCGAAGCTGTTCGCGCAGGTAGTGGACGGCCTCGCGAAAGGCCCTCCCCTCCTGGCTGTTGGGCCGGCCGTAGACGGCTCGCGGCAAGGCGTCCGTCACCGTGACACGGGCAAACGACGGGCCGCGCACTGCGTCGGCGCCCAACTCGGGCCACCACGCCACGAGGTTGTCGCTCTGGCGGTGACGCCGGTCTCGCTTGAAGCCCGCGCTCATGGCGTGGTGGTAGCTGACGAAGAGCACGATCTCAGGCGGCGTTCGATCGAGGATGACCTGCTCTGTGGCTGCCTGAACTTGTATTGCCGCCATGCGCGCAGTCTTGCCGCCGCCTGCGCCGCCTCCATAGGTTTTGGTCATAAGCGGCGCTCCAGCCGTTTGCGCATCTCGCGGACGCGCTCGACCCCTTCCGGGCCTAGATGATCGAGGACGATACGGGCCGTTGCCACAGTGATCAGGGCCATGGCCGAGACGCCGATGAGTTGCACCGCGCCGATGAGCAGATCACGCACCCCGCCCCTCCCAAGGCATGAACGGCGCGCTGTTGCGCAGGTAGAGCGGATGTCGCGGGTGACCAGCAGCGGTGACGCCCAGGCACTGGAGCACCACCCCGGCCCGGGCGGCCAGTTGGGCGACCTCTCGCGACCGGCCGCGATAGTCGCCATGGACGCCCCATCCGGCGCAGATCACGCCAGCCCGCAGGGCGAAGCCCGCCGACGAGGCGCGTCGGAACGCGCCGACCAGGCGCTCATCGTTCAGCGGCCCAACCGGATCGGCCGCCGCCTTCATGTCGTCCGGATCGGTGGCGCAGTACGCGAAGATGTTCAGCACCTCCAGACCGCCGAAGCCCTGGCGCCGAGCGCGGGCCTCGCAGCGGCCCACCGTCGGGTCGTTGTCGCTCTCGTCGGCAGTCGAGGGGTTCAGCATCACCATGACCAGCGGCGCTCGGGTGCGGTCCCAGGTGCGCCACAAGCGGTAGCGCCACGTCCGGCATGGCGAGAACTCGGCGCCGCGGTCTTCGAAGAGGTCGGTCACGCCGCCTCCTCCTCAGTTCGGGCCTGCTCGATCGCCGCATCCTCCGCTGCGCTGAGCGCCTCTCGTGCCCTGGCGATGTTCTTCAGGGCGTGGTCGGTGATCTTCGTCCAGGCCTCATCGAGGGCCGCCTTCGCCCTAGTGAAGTCAGTTTCCCCTCTCGCGATGTCCCGGCCGACGCTGTAGCCCACGCCAGCTAGGGCACTGACGGTGTCGCCGAGATTGCGGGTCGCCGCTTGGGTCCAGGCTAGCGCCGTGATGGCGTGGTCGTTCGGATCAGCCATCGCTAGAGCTCCGCCTTCTGGGCGGTGACGGCGGCCGCCTTTAAGGCCCGAAGCTCGCCCATCGTCGCGTCGATCGGCACAACTAGGTCATCGCTGACGTTCGGATTGTCGGTGCAGAGGTTCGGCGGGATGAACCCTAAGGCCGCCCGGACCAAATCTTCGACCGCCTCGTCACGGGCGTCGTCGGCCAGCATCGCATCAGCCATGTCGCCGTAATCGGTGTCGTCCCAGATCACGCCGAGGCCGCCACACTCGCTGCAGCCGCCGCCGGGCTGGCAGCGGAACGTCCCACTGAAGGGGTAGTCGCGCTCCGAGACGTGACCATCTGCGCCTTCCTGGCAGCCGGTGCAGGCGCGCCAGAAGCCGCTGCCATCGTTCAGCACCTCGGCGATCCGGCCTCGTTCTTCGGCCTTGGTCAGGGCGTCGACGACTACATTCGCGTCGGCTTGGGCGCGCAGGTACTTGAGTTGGCCTAGAACGCACGCGACTGACTCGCCGAAGCTCATCCAGTTCTTGATCTCATTGAGCGGCAGGCCGGCTTCATCCCAAGCCTCAAGCTCCTTGATCGACGAGACGACGTCCTGTTCGCGCCAGGGCACCACCGGCATTGGCTGGGGTGATGCTGGGCGCTCGCCTTCCCGCACGGCGTTGATGAGGGCGGCCAGGTCGGAACTGAAGGCGACAGGCCACCGGACGTGCGCCTTGATCATCTCAAGGTCGCGATCATTGAGGGTATAGTCCTGGGTCATGCGGCCCTCGAAGTCTGCAGTTGCGGATAGTGCGCCCAGAGCGCCGCCAGGGACGTCTCTGCGCAGTGGTGGGTGATGAAGACGCCGCCCATCTCGATCCACCGGTGGCGGTGTTGGGCCCAGTCGTCGATCAGGACGTCACCGGCGCGCGCGTGGTCGCGCTTGTCGGCTGACCGGCAGGTGATGACGGGCACGCCTGGGAAGTGCTCCTCGGCCCAGGCCACCTTCTGGGCCTCCGCCCAGTTGCCGCGCGGACAACCGGTCAGGATCGTCGGGGTGAGGTGGCGGACGCCCTCGTACAGCGCCCGTGCGTCAGCCATGACGGGCAGGTTGCGGTAGAAGTCGCCCTTGGCCTCCAGCATGCGCCAGAACACGTCCGAGCCCATCCTTGCCTCATATGCCCTCGGCGGCATCCCGAAGTAATCCAGGGCGTACGCGTCGAAATCAGCCAGGACGCCGTCGCAGTCTAGGAAGACCTGCGGCTGCGCCGGTGTGAACGCCCGCAGGGCCACATCCGCCAGTTCCAGTGCCCGTTGTCGGCCCATCGGGGTAAGGATATCCCAGCACGCGGCGTCGGTTAGGTCGCTACAGCCATGGAGGTTCGTTCGCCCCAGCTTCATGGCCAGGATTTCGCGATTGGTCGCGGTCATGCAGGCTCCTTCGGCTGTTCCGGATGGGCGACAGCCTCACAGTGGTTGATGAGGTGGCGATGATTCTGGAGCTTTCGGCCGATGGCCGACATGCGTTCCATATCGTCTGGATCGAGGCGTTCGCCGTCGAAGAGCTTGAGGAGGGTCTTGGCCTCCTGGGTGTTCAGTTGGATCATGATTTTCCCCGACTGGATGGGTGGGCTAGGGATTGGTGGACGCGGCCTTGGCGGCCAGATGGGCGCGCATGGCGGGCGTCAGGCCTGTCTCGTCGGCGGCGCCGGCGGTGCTGGGCATGGAGGGGCGACGAGCGGCTTCCCGCTTCCGACGCGCCTCGTCCTTCGCCATGAAATCCCGGGCCTGACGGCGGATCCGCTCGCGCTCAGCGGCGCTCGGCTGCGGCGGCGGGCGGTGGATGACGGCGCCGAAGTTGAACGGCGTTTCCAGGGCCGGCTTCGGCCGTTCGAATTCCACGGCCTGCCGGGCGCGATCATAGGCCCTGACGGCCTTGTTTTCGGTCGAGCGAGCGATCTGCCGGAGCTTCGCCGGCTTCGGCAGGAACTCGATATCCGGATCGTGGAGGATCGCGTCCATCGCCGCCTCCAGGGCGGAGGCGGAGACGTCGGCGAGCACCTGATGGTAGTCGAGCCAGAACGACGCCCATTCCGTCTTCGAGCGCTGGGGCTGGCGGAAGGTCGAGAACTTCGACGCGATGATCACCTCGCGCTGTTTGTCCGTCGGTGGCTCGATGGCGCGGGCGCGGATCGCGGGCAGCGCCGCCCGGCATTCGGCCAGCAGCGCCGGCGATTTGACAATCTCTTCCACGATATCAGAAGTCGCTAGGGTTCCGATTTGCTCGGACCCCAGCAGCGATTTCAGATCCAGCGATAGCCCGCTCAAGATTTGCTTGGTGCTGTTCGAGTTTTGCGTTGCTGGAAGGCTGGACATACGCGGGCTCCTCCGCATGACGGGCGATTTCGGCGCGGCGCTGGACGACCATCTGCGCGGCGCGGGTGAGGTAGGCTTGGGGGTCGCTGGTGCCCTTGACCTGGCAGCCGACGACGGCAGTCAGCATCTCGGAGGCGTTGAGCTTGTTGCGGGCCAGAAGACCGCCGAAGAAGGCGCGAGCCTTGGCGTTGGTCAGGCGGCCGCGCTCCACCAGGATCGTTGTCGCGAGATCCCAGGCGGTCTTGTTCGGGTCGTCCAACGCTGAAGAGGGTTTACCCTCTTCAGTTAGATTCCCTGTCTCTGTCCCTGTCTCTGTCTTTTGGGATCCCGACGGGGTCCGGGCGGCGTCCCGATGGGCTCCCGGCGGGAGATCGTCGGGAGTGCTGGCAGGAAGGTCGTCGTTCGCCGCAACCGCCTTAGCCGCAAGGGCGCGCCGCACCTTGGCGATGGTCTTGGACTTGGGATTCAGCACCTCAAGCAAGACCACGGCCGCTTCCATCTCCGCGTACAGCGGCGAAGCATCAAACGCGTGTTTGTATCGCTTGGCGTTGCCGGCGCCGCTCGAAATGCGTTGAGAGATCTTCTCCAGCCACGCCACGAGCGCCTGCTCGGCGACCATGGGATGGTAGAGCCGACCGTCGTCGCAGACCACGAAGCCGCGCATGGCGGCGGCCTTATGCTTGCGGAACGCCTTCACGTCCCGGCCCAGGCCGGCCAGCCGCGCCAGAGCGCCGTCGCTATCCGGCAGCGACCCGGCGGGCACCTGATGCCAGGCCGCGCTCCAGAGCATGACCGCATACCAGCAGGCCTCAGGATCGGACTCGCCGACGAGGTCGCTGTCGCGTAGCCGGGCCACATGCAGGGGCATGAAAGGGAAGTCCTGCAGGTCACAATCCGCAGGGGTCAGGGGCCTACTCACGCCGCCTCCTTCAGGGCTTTCGCCGTTCGCATTTCGTGTGCTCTCGCCCCGTGCAGGACGGTTGTGTGATCCCGGCTGAAGACCTTTCCGATACGCGGCAGGCTGTAGCCGGCCTGGACCATCAGCCACATGGCGTGCTGGCGGGGGACGGAGACGTCGCGGCTACGCTCGGGGCCAGATAGAAGCGAAATCGAAACGCCATAGGCGCGGCCGACCCGCTTCAAGATGTCGAACATGCCGTCGGGAACAGATCGGGGCCGTGGCGGCTCCGGTAGCGGGGCCGGCTCCTCCGGAGGAATCAGTTCCAGCGGGGCACGCTCAAGTGCGGCTTCGGCTAAGAGCGGCTGGAGGCCGGACAAAGGCTCGATCGGGCGCCGGGCGGCCAGCCGTCGCACGGCAACGATGAGGTGCGCCAAGAGCGCCTCGTCGGCGTGGCTTTCCTCCTCCAACATCGCAAAGTAGGACTCGGCCTCTCCCACCGCTTCGGCCATCACACGGTCACGGGCCGGCATTTCATGGGTGAGCCTCGTCGAGAAGACGCCCGGCGACGCCCCTATGAGGTCGGCGAGGTCCGGCCGCCGAATGCCGAGATTGGCCAGGCGATCTAGGAAGGCTTTTTCCGCGCGGATCATGCGGCGTCGCCTCCGAACAGGGGGAGGTCGTCGGAGTTGGCCGCCTGTGGCGTGGCGCGATGGACCTCCTGGTCACGCAGCCGCCCCTCACCGCGATAGTAGGCGACCTTGCGTTCGATCTCAGCGACGTACTTGGCCTCGCGTTCGATCAGGATGGAGTCGAAGCCCTCGACCATGGCGGCCACGCCCGTCGAGCCGCTGCCAGCGAAGGCGTCTAGCACCACGCCGCCGTGCGGCGTCACCATTCGGACCAGCCAGCGCATCAAGGCGATGGGCTTCACCGTCGGATGCTTGGAGCCCATGCGGTCATCAGCGTCAGCCTTAGCGCTGTAGAAGAAGCGCGATGCCGAGCCAGTGTCGCCACGACGTTGACCCGGCAGGGCGGCGAAATTCGTAGCGCCCTCCGCCTCGTATCGACGACTGGCCGAGGCCTCGCCCTCCCTCGTCATCTTTCCGTAGACGCCGTTGGTCTTTGGTCCTGGCTTGTCTGAAATCGGAGCTTGCTGACCCGGTGCATCTGGAAAGGCGGCCACGACGAGATCGCTACCGTCATGGACGACATTGGCCGGCCAGCGGCCGCGCGCGTCACCGCCTCGCGGGCCAGGCGTTGGGGCGAAGTTGGTCGAGCCCCTCTCGCTATAGCGGCGATCGGCCGATACCTCACCTTCGCGCTGCCCGCCACTACCGAGACCGATCCGGCAGGCGTCGATATTGAGCGCTCCGCAGCCGTGCGAGAGCACGCCGTCGAGCACCGACCCGGACAGCGGCTTGCGCGCCATGATGATGGGCTCGATCGCGGGCTTGAGGGCCGTTCCCCAGCCTTCGAAGGTTTGGCCCGAAGCCAGGGCCGACAGCGGCGGCACGTTGTGCGACTTCGGGAAGCCGGACCCGAAGATCCACGCCAGTTCGCCCCCGAACTGCGAGTCCTCGACGCAGCGCAGGAACTGCGTCCGCTGCTCATCGTCGAGCGAGGCGACGAAGTTGACGACGTGCGTGTCCGCCGCGATCAGTTCGACGATGCGGTCGCGCACCTCGAAGCCCGCAGTCTCGATCGCCATGGCGAGGTGATGCACGGCGCGGCCGGCGCCGAACGCCAGCAGATGAGCGCCAGGCTTCAGGACCCGCAGCACCTCCCGCCAGAACTCTGGGTCGAACGCCGTTTCGCCGGTGTCCCAGGCCTCGCCCATGAACCCGGCCGAGGCGCGGCGATAGACGCCGGTGGCGCCGTCGCTCTTAGCCTCGGCAGAGCCTTCCTTGCCGAACCGCTTCTGGATCGACACGAAGGCATAAGGGGGGTCCATGACGGCGGCGTCGATGCTGGCGTCAGCGATCGACTTCAGCACCTCGCGGCTGTCGCCGTGGTGGATGGTGACGGACTTCACGCCCCCTCCCCTCCGTTGTCGTTGTCGAAGAGCCGTTCAGCCTGGGCGCGCTTGGCGGCCTTGAGGCTGAACGCGGGTAGGTCGGGGCCTCGCTGGGCAGACAGGCCGGCCAGGAACCCTGTAGCCTCCACGTCGCCACGAAGCTCGACATAGCGGTCGGCGGCGCGGCCAAGCAGCAGCTCCAGGGCGCGCTGCTGGCGGGCAGGTGTCAGGGCGCCCAGCAGGCCCGTCAGGCAGGTGGCGACCATGGCGCCGAGCAGGCCGTCCTCGGCCCGTTTCTCCGCGCGCTGACGCTCGCTGTCGACCTTCCGGATCACCCGAGCTTCGTGGGAGGCGGTCATGCTGCCAGGCCCCAACCGCGCCCAAGAGCGCGCCACCGGGCGAGATCGGCCCTGGTCGCGGCGTCCTGGCCCAGGAAGATCGCGGACGCCCGCTCCTCGCCATACGCTTGGAGATAGCGGCGATGGGCTGCCTCGGCGCGCAGTTGGTGGACAGGCTCGGCGCCACGCTCATACTGCCTGCCGATCGCCGGCTCTCTAGTCGGATAAACGTAGGGCTCGCTCATTGAACCGCTTCCGGCAGGGCGGCGCGGCCTTCATCGGTCAGGGTGACGATGCCGGTGGCCCGGTCCTTCTCCAGAAGCCCGGCGATGCTGGCCTTGGAGATCAGGTCGTTGAGGCTGTCGCGGCCGATCCCGGTCCGCTCGACGAGCCGGTCCATCGAACAGGCGCCGCGGCTCAAGGCCTGGAGCAGCTTCATCCGGCGCTCGCCAAAGCGCGACGCGCTGGCGAGTTCATGGGGCTTGACCATGGACCGGCGGATGGCCTCGGCGCGGATCAGGCGGTCCGGCTCGGGACCGTCATTGGGCAAGCGCACCACACGGGCCGGCCGGCGGTCCCGGTCGTTGCGGCGGAAGGAGACTTGGTTGTGGGCGGCGTCGCGGCGCACCGCGAAGGGTTGGATGACGCGGGTCATGTTGACCTCAAATCTTGGGGTGGCGCCGGCCTTAGGTCCGGCTCTTGGGGGGATTGGCGGCAAGCTCGGCGGCCAGGCGCGCATGGATGTCGCCCCGCGCCTTCGCCAGGGCCGGACCGAACTGCGGCGCGTTGCGACCGACGGCTCTGGCGATCAGCTGCTCGCGGGTGAGGACAGGGCGCGGCCGGGTCATGGAACGCGCTCCAGCCAGCGGATCACGAGGCTGGCGATGAGGTCGCCGCACCGGTCCAACAGGAACCAGAGGGCGATCATGGCGGCCAGAAAGGCGGCGGCCTCAATGATCATTGGCCAGCCCTCCAGAAGGACGACCAAACCCAGGCCAGCAGAGCCCACATGACGGCGCAGTAGATCGCCACCGCCCAACGCAGCCGCAAACGCTCAACCCTCGTCACGGCGCCGCTATGAACGGACCTCAACCGAGTGCGTTTCGAGATGGCAGGCGTCTTGCCCGAGACTTGGCGTCCCGATGAAAAAAGAGCGGGGACCGCGCCGGTCGTGGCGCCATCGCCGATGAGGATGGGGAGAACGGCGCGGTCCATGGTCAGGCCGCTTCGCCGACTGCGACCAGGATCTCGCGCTTGCCGGCGTGATTGGGCGGGCCGACAACGCCATCGCGCTCCATCCGCTCCATCAAGGCGGCGGCGTGGTTGTAGTTCAGCTGAAGACGGCGCTGGATGTAGCTGGTCGAGGCCTTGCCATCCCGCCTGATGACGGCGACGGCTTGGTCGTAGAGCGCCTGTTCGGCATCGGCGCCGTGGCGAATACGCTCGCCCACCGCCAGTTCGTCCGGCGTGATCGTGGCGGCGCCGGCCGCTGTGGTCACGGTAATGGTGACGGCGCCAGGATCCGCTTCGGCGCGCGAGGTCTGCGGCTCGAACGCCGGCAGGCCGCCCTCGACGGCCGACAGATAGAGATCGGTGATCGCGTCTTCTTCTTGACGCTTGGCGCGGTCCTGCTTCAGCAGGCGGACCACCTTCTTGAGCACCCTGACGTCGAAGCCGTTGCCCTTGGCTTCGGCGTAGACCTCTTTGATTTGGGCGGCGATCTCTTCCTTCTCGATCTCCAACCGGTTCACCCGGTCGATGATCGACTTCAACTGGCCCTGGGCGGTGGAGTTCAGAACGTCGGCGTGGGGGATGGCGTCGTCAGCCATGGTCACGCCTCCGCCAGCTTGGAGACGAGATTGACGGCCTGGCCGAACGTGTTCACCCCGTCCCAGGCCTCGTCGCTGATTTCGATGTCGAACTCGTCTTCGGCGGCGAGGACGATCTCGACGCTGTCGAGGCTGTCGGCGCCGAGGTCGCTGGAGAAGCTGGCCCCTTCGACGATCTTGTCGTGGGTGATGCTCAGTTGATCGGCGACGATCTTCTGGAGCCGGTCTTTGATGTCGGACATTGCTGCCCCCTCTTGATGCGCCGGCCGAAGCCCCCGGCGCGGTGGGCTTCAGTCGGCGCCGCGGAAGGCGCGCGTTTCGATGGGCCGGCGGCCGCTCAGTCGGGCGGCGGACCGGTCTTCAGTTGCAAGTAGACCCGCCGGAAGATGAGGACGAGCGCCCTCAACCTTGCGACGACGCTCCCTCGCTTCTTGGAGCTGGTTTTCAAGCGCTCTGACCTCTTCTTCAAGGCGAGCGACCGTCTCGTCGATCTCAGGTGCAAAGACCGCGTCGATCACTTCGCGGCCGAAGCTGCGAGCGATGGCGGCCCAGTGCCGGGAGTTCGGCCAGTGGCCGTTCAGAATGTTCTCCGCCGTCTTCGGCGTGCAGTCGATTTGGCGAGCCAGGCGCTTGGCCTGGTGCTCGCCGTTGAGGGCCCGGCGCAGGTAGTGCGCGAGCCGCTCGCGAGGTTCGTAGGGTTCTGGCCCCATGAAAGTCAGATCCGCCAATGCCATTAGGAGACGTGCTCCACGACAGGGGCGGACGTGGCTTGGAGGGCCATCGAATGGGGATTGGAGCGCAAACGCCGGCCGACGCGGCCTTCTGCGAAGCGCTCAAGCTTCTGATGACGACGGTGGACTACCGACAGGTCGCGCTCGAGCGACCGGACTGCGCCCGGGGCCTGACGGCCTGGGCGGATCATCATCGCGCCACGGCAATGGCGGGAATGATGAGTGGCTTGGACATCGCGCCCAGCCGATGAAGGAACGACGAGATCGAACGCGCGCGGATGGTTGCAGCCATCCGTGCGCTTCGCCGTGCGCGAAAGGGGTAGGCGCGCGAGCATCCGGGGGGCATGAGCCCGCGCGCCTGGGTCACCAGCCGAACGGCTGGTGTCGCAAAGACCCGCGCGGCGGGGGGCAATCCGCGCGGCCTGCGTTGGGAACTGGAACTGCGCCCCGGTCATGGCTACGCCTCGCGCGCCACGTGAGCGACGAAACGTCGCATCGGCTTCGAAAACAACCGGCGTTCGATGACACCGTGTCGCAGCCGGTAACCATGCTTTGCGCGGGGAAAAGCTTCGCCGTTGCGATAAGAAACGGGCATGACAGACAGCCCGGTTTCCCCCGAGCCGACGCCGGAATTCCAAGCCCTCTCAATGGTCTTGGCGGCGTGGCTTTCAATGCAGACGCCGCAGGCGCGCGACGCCTTCGGCATGGCGCTGCTGCGGGTCTTGGACCATGCAGAGGCCGAACCTCTTGGCGAGGCGGACGGCGCGCAGGCGCGCGCCTGGGTGAAGGCGCTCGTCCGAGAGATCCGGAAAACGCCCGCCGCAGCTTGACCTTGACGGTAGCCCGTGCACCACTTGCCACCTTGGGGGTAGTGCATGGCGACCGGGATTATCAGCATCAACGCGCTATTTGCCCGGCCGTCGGGCGCGCGGCAGGCCTTGGCCACACCTGCGCCCAAAAAGGTGGTCGCCATTGAGGGGGAGCGCTTCAAATGCCGGGCGGAAAAGCGCTCGGCCCTCGCAGCCCTTGCCGATCCGTCAGGGCGCGATGCGGTCGCGCGGATGTTTATCCTCGCCAAGTGTGGCTCATGCGCGATTTGCGCGGACATGGTCGCCAGCTGAGGCTTTAATCGGGCAACAAAAGACGCCCAGCGACGGCCAGCTAGCTCGACCTGCGCGGGACCGCTCTGTGTCCTACCCATTTGCTCAGACCCCCACTTCGGGGCTTACCGCACCATCGCGCTCATCGCGGACAATCCAGGCGTCCGCAGGAACACCGAACTCGCGCTCGATCTTCACCGCCACCTCCAGCGAGGGGCGCTTGCCTTTGTTCAGCAGCTCAAATGCGTAGGACCTGCTCAGCCCCAACTTGTGCGACAGGTCGGTCGCTCTCAGGTCCGCAATGTCTGTAGGGTTCACCATGGGTCGGAAGTTCGCACACAGCGAACTCCAACACAAGCGCATTGTTCGCTGTCAGCGTGACGACTTCACTGCCGCCATTTCGCACACTGCGAACATGGAAGATCAAAAGGTTTTCGGCGCCAACCTAAAGGCGGCTCGCAAAGCTAAGGGGATGACGCAGGATCAGCTTGCGGCCGCCGCCGACACGTCGAAGGGCTACGTCAGCGATCTGGAGGGCGGAAAGCGCCCTATACCACCAGGCTCCATGCTCCAGCGCTTGTCGCTAGCCCTCGAGGTCTCGGTGGGCGAGTTGGTGGGCTCCGGATCACGCAGTACGTCGGAGGCTCTAGTCAGGGTCATGGGGCGAGTTGGCGCTAACCCCGATGGGGCCGTCGTGATGACCACGGCCCACGACAACTGGGACATGGCACCGCCGCCGCCTGGTGCTACGTCCAATTCTGTCGCCCTCGAAGTGCGAGGTGACTCTATGCACACCTTCGCCGAAGACGGTTCACTGATCTATTTCGAACACCAGCGCACCCCGCCGGGACCCGACATGCTCGGTTACCCTTGCGTAGTCGAAACGGAAGATGGTCGGATTCTCGTAAAGCGCCTTCTTCGCGGATCCGCGCCAGGCCTTTACGATCTTGAGTCGATCGCTGGCCCGACCATTCCGGACGTTCGGCTGCGATGGGCAGCCGAGATTACGGCAATCGTGCCTCCGCGACAGGCTCGCCGGATCATCATCCGAGGCGCTGAAACAGCCGCGTGACCCAGTCATGCCAGCGTGAACCCGCCCCACACTTTCAGCCGAAAATCGCATCAAACATTTGTTTGATGAAACTGCATCAGATTCTGTTTTCATTTCCCATGGCTGAGACGCGCGAGCGCCCGACCAGAACGGAAAAGTCCTCGCAAAATTCTAAAAAGCCAATCTATTCAATAACACTGACCTCCCGACGGGAGCCCACGGGGAGTCCCGATGGGATCGCCACGGGATCTCGGCGGGGGTCCCGGCGGAAATCCCGCTGAGATCCCAAGAGACAGAGACAGGGACAGAGACAGGGAATCTAAGAGAAGAACCTATCGGTTCTCACCTAAGCGCGGCGCGCTCGTGTTGCCGATGTGTTCTGCGCTTGCGATCGACCCGACGTTTGTGCAAATCGACTTGTGGTCTCACTGCAGGCCGCGGCGAGTTCGGCGCCGTAGATGGTGGCGGTCGGGCTCGATGCGTACTTTCGACCTGGCCGCCTCCACCGTGATCGACAGTCCCGAGCCTGTCGCTGCACTGGAAGCCAAGATGGTTCGCAAAAGCCGCGCCGAGGGCGCGCACGACCCCAAGCCTTTCGACTATCGCGCAGCGCCCGGTCCTGAGCCGATCGCGGCTAACGCGCCTGCCCTCAGCTTCAACGGCGCCGTGATCCATGAGAAGGGGGCGATGATCTCGCTCACCGACATGTGGCGCGCGGCGGGCTCGATGGAGAACCGTGAGCCCTTTAACTGGGCGCGCTTCGAAGGTCGCGCCTTCGTGGAGGCCGTGGGGTTGGCCCATAACCTGAGCGATACACAGGTTATGACCACGAAGCGCGGCAAGGGCGGCTCCACCTTCGCCCACTGGCAGATTGCTCTGGCCTACGCCAAGTATCTCAGCCCTCAATTCCACATGTGGTGCAACACCGTGGTGCGGGCGCATATGGAAGGCGCGGCCGCGCCGGCTCAACTTGACGCCACGACACTAGAACTGATCCGCCGGATCGACGGCATCTCTCGGATGCTGTCGCACAAGGTCACCGAGATCGAGAAAACGGTCGCTCTGAACCAAAGTGTCGATCAGACCGTGATGCAGCTAGTGGAGAAGAAGTTCGCCGAACTGCAGATGACTACCGTCTACGACCTCACGGCCGGCAAGGTCGTCGCCATGGCAGGTCTGACCGACATGAAAGGCCTGCGCCGACTGCCTCGTCGTGTTTCCGACCGCCTGCGACAGCTGCACGCCGAACAAGGCAAGGTCGTGCGACAGGCAAGCCTGGGGAAGACGCGCGCCTACGTCTTCGATGAGGAGCTATGCCGCAAATGGCTTGCCGCCGGCGGCAAAGAACAGATCTCCACCTGGGCTCAGCAGATGCGGAGCCAGAGGCAGGGCGTCCTCAAGCTCGTTCCCAAGGACTAGCGACAATGACAACGCCGCCTCTCGGGCGGCCAAACGATTCCAGCGCCCGAAACTGTGGTTTGGGGCTGCCCCCAGGTTTCGGGACAGCCCGCCCGCGGTTGCCGACGGTTTGGCCATGATGGTCAAGCCTCGGCAAGCGGCGCCAAAAGTTCGCCCTCTGCGAACTTAATCGTTGCGCACGAGTTCGCTGTGTGCGAACTTGGTCCTGTCACCGAGACAGGAGCCACCCAGTGCGCACCACCAACACCCGGACCGAGCAGGACGCCCTCGCGCAGATCGACCGCGCGTTCGGCCTGAACCGCCCGCGCCGCGCCGCGCCGCCGGCCGCTACGCTCGACCAGAGCAAGGACCCCGGCTTCAACGCCAGCATGGGCGTGATCTACTCGCCCCTGGCTCGGACCGAGGCCCTGGCCGCCAGTCTTGAAGCTCAGGGCGTCGTGATCGTCCGTGAAGAAGGCGGCGTGATCCGCACCATGACCCCGGCCGAGAAGGCCGCGGCCGCCATGAAAAAGGCGGCCTGACCCATGGCCTACACCCCCTCCCTCATCGAAATCCGCGCCCTTCATGTCCAGAAGGCCGCGCGCCTCCGCCGCAGCGCGGAGGAATACGCCGCCAAGGGTCTGGAGGTCTTCGCCGCCTGCGATCAGGCCGAAGCCGACCGCGCCCAGGCCACCGCCAACAGCATCAGTGTCGCCATGCGCGCCGCCGCCCTGGCCGGTGCCTCGGTTCAGGCTTTCGGGAGGGCTGCGTAATGGCCCTCGACCACGGGATCCTGAACGTCCCGCTGTCCAAGCGTGGGAACATCGACGCGGAGATTGACCGCTACAAGGCCGAACAGGCCCGGTCGACGAAGGCCCGGCTGAAGGCGGCCCGCCAGCGCCACCGCGACGCCCTGGAACTGGCCAAGGCCGCCATCGCCGCCGTTTCCGACGAGCGAATGGCCGAGTTGGGCAAGCCCTACGGCCTCACCGTCAAGCAGACCCGCGCCCAATTTCTCCGCGCCGCCCAGGTGAACCCCGAACGGGTCGCCCGAGGCATGCAGCGCGATATCGCCTCCTCCGCCAACCGCACCAACATCGAGGACTGATCGATGACCATCCAGAAGCACGAAGGCAATCTGACGATCACGGCCGACAACGCCGCGCTCTACGCCAACCTCCACGAAGTGACGGGCTACCTGTGGGTCAGCGCCGACTTCCAGGCCCCGGTGCTCACCTCGGTGGGCGGCTACCTGTCGGTCAGGGCCGACTTCCAGGCCC